>JAGWUF010000019.1 GCA_028868545.1 Lysobacteraceae bacterium
GCCACGAACACCAGGCAGCCGGACAGGAAGGCGAACCAGAACACCACCTGGATCACCAGCGCGGCCTGGTCGCCGATGCGGCGGATCTCGCCGGTGACGGCGTCGATGTCGATCACGTTGGCGTTCGGGATCGCGTGCGCCAGCGCGGTTGCCAGCGCGGTGTCGCCGGTGGGCACCCGCACCGCGGTGATCCAGGTGGCGGGCAGCTCGCGGGCCAGGTCGGGTGAGGCCAGCACGAAGAAGTTGGGGGTGAAGCTTTCCCAGCGCACGTCGCGCAGGCTGGTGATGCGGCCTTCGATGCGCTGGCCGGCAACGTCGAACGCCAGCGTGTCGCCCAGCTGCCAGCGCAGCTGTTCGGCGAATTTGGTTTCCACCGAGAACTCGTTGCGCGCGCTGGCCGGGTTCCAGAACCTGCCGGCCTTCAGCGTGTTGCCGGTGGGCAGCGCATCGGCGGTGGACAGGTTGAACTCGCGATCCATCAGCAGCTGGCCGCGCCCCTGCGGTTCCGGACGGCCGCGCTGGCTGGCGGTTGCGCCGACGTAGCGGGCGCGGATCATCGGCGACAGCCCGACCGAGCGGTAATCCAGCCGCGCCAGCACCGCGTTGAAGCTGGCGCGCTGATCCGGCTGCACGTTGATGACGAAGCGGTTGGGCGCATCGCCGCGCACGCTGGCCTGCCACTGTTCCCACACGTCGGTGCGCACCAGCAGCAGCAACAGCAGCGCCATCAGGCTGGTGCCCAGCGCCACCACCTGCGCGATGGTCAGCCGGCGCCGCCGCGACAGGTTGAGCAGGGCGTAGCGGACGATGCCGCTGCCGGCACGTCCGGCGCGCGCCACCAGCGCCGCCAGCGCCCAGCCGGCGACGCCCAGCACGGCGGCGGTGGCCAGCAGCCCGCCCAGCAGGATGGCGCCGGTGGTGGCGTTGCCGGCGGCCTGCCAGAACAGCGCCAGCAGCCCGCCCAGCGCCAGCGCGAACAGCAGCAGCGCCGGCGGCGAGGGCGTGCGCAGATCCTGCCGCAGCACCGCCAGCGCGCTGACCCGGCGCAGCGCCAGCAGCGGCGGCAGCGCGAAGGTGGCGAGGATCCACAGCCCCACCAGCGCGCCCTTCAGCAGCGGCCAGGCGGTGGCCGGCGGCAGCGCGGTGCCCAGCTCGCGCGCGATCCACGCGCCCGCCAGCTGCTGCAGCAGCGCCGCCGCCAGCAGCGCCAGCACGATCGCCACGCTGCCCAGGATCGCCAGCTGGCCCACGTACAGGCCGACGATGGCGCGCTGGCCGGCGCCGAGTGCGCGCAGGGTGGCCGCGATCGCGCGATGGCGCTCGGCGTGCTGGCGCGCGGCCATGCCGATGGCCACCGCGGCCAGCGCGGCGGTCAGCAGCAGCGACACCGACAGGAAGCGCTGCGCCCGATCCAGCGCATTGCGCAGCTGCGGGCTGAGGTCGTCGCCGGTTTCCACCCGCGCGCCGGGGCTGCGCTCGGCTTCGCGTGCTTTCACCCACGGCGCGATCGCCGCCGGCGGGCCGGCCACCGCCACCCGCCACGAGGCGCGTGCGCCGGGGCCGAGCAGGCCGCCGGCTTCCACCTCGGCCAGCGGCAGGATCGCGCGCGGGCCCAATTCCACCCCGGCAATCGGGCGATCCGGCTCCTCCACCACGATGCCGGCCAGCCGCAGCGGCCGGCCGCCGACATCGACCAGCGTGCCGAGCCTGGCCTGCAGCCGCGATGCGCCGCTTTCGCTCAGCCACAGCGTGCCCGCGTCCGGCCGCGGCAGCCGCTGCAGGCCGCGTGCGGTGCGCACGGTATAGGGGCCGAGCAGCGGCGCGTCGCCGGCCAGCGCCTTCAGCGTGCCCAGCTGCGGCGCACCGTCCTGCAGGCCGACCATGCTGGCCAGCTCCACGCTGCGGTAGCTGCGCAGACCGAGCCGGCGCGCATCGCGCAGCGCCGCGTCCACCGCGCGGTCGTCGCTGCTGAAGGCGGCATCGCCACCGACCAGCCGGCGGCTCTGCGCGCCGAGCGCATCGGTGGTGCGCTGGGCGATGCTGCCCACGCCCGCCAGCGCCAGCACCGCCACGAACAGCGCCGCCAGCAGCACCCCGAATTCGCCGTTGCGCCAGCCCGACCAGGCCTGCCGCGCGGCCATCCGCGCCAGCCGGCTCACGGTAGCAGCCGCCCGGCGTCCAGCCGCAGCTGGCGGTCGCAGCGTCCGGCCAGGCGCTCGTCATGGGTGACCACCACCACGGTGGTGGCGCGGGCATCGTCCATGCCGAACAGCAGGTCTTCGATGGCCAGCCCGGTCTTGCGGTCGAGGTTGCCGGTGGGTTCGTCGGCGAACAGGATCCGCGGCCGGGTGGCGAAGGCGCGGGCGATCGCCACCCGCTGCTGTTCGCCGCCCGAGAGTTGGCGCGGCAGGTGGTGCAGGCGCTGGCCCAGGCCGACTTTCTCCAGCAGCGCACGCGCGGCCGCGCCGCCGCTCTCGCCGCGCAGCTCCAGCGGCAGCGCCACGTTGTCCAGCGCGCTCATCGCCGGCATCAGCTGGAAGTTCTGGAACACGAAGCCGACCGCACGCGCGCGCAGCGCGGCGCGGGTGTCCTCGCTGGTGGCGTGGATCGGCGCGCCGTCCAGCCACACCTCGCCGCGGCTGGGCAGGTCCAGCCCGGCCAGCAGCGACAGCAGGGTGGTCTTGCCGGAGCCGGACTCGCCGACGATGGCGACCCGCTCGCCGGCGGCGATGTCCAGGCTGATCGCGTCGAGGATGGTCAGCGCGCCGTCCGGCAGCGCCACGGTCTTGCCGACGTCGCGCGCGCGCAGGCTGCCAGGCCCGGGCGTGCTAGCGTTTGCGGCAACCGGAACGGGAGTGGGCGCGATGGTGTCGGCGGTGCGGACGTGGGTGCTGGGCGTGTGCGTCATGCTGGCGATGCTAGCCGCATCTTCGGTCGATGCACGTGAGCGGAAAGTCCTGGTCATGGGCGACTCACTCTCGGTCGCCCACGGGCTGCGCCCGGAGCAGGGCTGGGTGGCGCTGGCCGATGCGAAGTCGGCGCGCTACGCCTTCCACAACGCCAGCATTTCCGGCGAAACCAGCGCCGGCGGGCGCAGCCGCATCGACGTCGAGCTGGCGCGGGTGCGGCCGGATATCGTCATCATCGAACTGGGTGCCAACGACGGCCTGCGCGGGCTGCCGCTGGCGCAGTTGGACGCGAACCTGGGCAGGATGATCACCGCCTCGCGCAAGGCCGGCGCGCAGGTGCTGCTGGTGGGCATGCAGCTGCCGCCGAACTACGGTGCGTATGCCAGGGATTTCCAGCGCACCTTCGTGCTGGTCAGCCAGCGCTTTCGCACCGGGCTGATTCCGCATTTCCTCGCCCCGCTGGGCACGCAGCGCAGCTGGTTCCAGGCCGACAATCTGCACCCCACCGCCGCCGCGCAGCCGCTGCTGGCGGAGGAAGTGCTGCGCGCGCTGGACGCGCTCTAAGTCTGCTCGCGCGCGATCGCGCGCCAGCCGATGTCGCTGCGGTGGAACTCGTGCACCCAGTGGATCGCATCGACGCCGGCGTAGGCCTTGCGCTGCGCATCCGAAACCGTTTCACCCAGCGCAGTCACGCACAGCACGCGGCCACCGGCGCTGACCACGTTGCCGGCGGCATCCAGCGCGGTGCCGGCATGGAAGACCTTGGCGCTGGCGGGCACGGCATCGAGGCCTGCAATCGCCTCGCCGCTGATCGGCGTGTCCGGGTACGGTTTCGAGGCCATCACCACGCCCAGCGACGGGCGCGGGTCCCACTGCGCTTCGACGCCATCGAGCTTGCCGTCGATGGCGGTCTCCAGCAGTTCGACCAGATCCGACTGCAGGCGCAGCATGACGGGTTGGGTTTCCGGGTCGCCGAAGCGGACGTTGAATTCGATCACCTTGGGCGCGCCGCTGGCGTCGATCATCAGCCCGGCATACAGGAAGCCGGTGAACGGGATGCCGTCCGCCTGCATGCCCTGCACGGTGGGGTTCACCACCTCGCGCATCACCCGCGCATGTACCTCGGGCGTGACCACCGGCGCCGGCGAATACGCGCCCATGCCGCCGGTATTGGGGCCGGTGTCGCCGTCGCCCACGCGCTTGTGGTCCTGCGAGGTCGCCATCGGCAGCGCGGTCATGCCGTCCACCATCGAGATGAAGCTGGCCTCTTCGCCGTCGAGGAACTCCTCGATGACCACGCGCGCGCCGGCATCGCCGAACGCATTGCCGCTGAGCATGTCGCGCACCGCGGCTTCGGCTTCGTCCAGGGTCATCGCCACGATCACGCCCTTGCCGGCGGCCAGGCCATCGGCCTTGATCACGATGGGTGCGCCCTTGGCGCGGATATAGGCGAGCGCGGCGTCGACCTCGCTGTGCACTTCGTAGAACGCGGTGGGAATGCCGTGGCGGGCGAGGAAGTCCTTGGCGAAGGCCTTGCTGCCTTCCAGCTGCGCGGCAGCGGCGGTGGGGCCGAAGATGCGCAAGGACGCAGCGCGGAAGCGATCCACCACGCCCGCCACCAGCGGCACTTCCGGCCCGACCACGGTCAGCGCCACGGCTTCGTCCTGCGCCAGCGCCAGCAATCCGTCGACGTCGGTCACCTTGACCGCGACGTTGCGGCATTTCGCCTCCCGCGCGGTGCCGGCATTGCCCGGCGCGACGATGACTTCGCTGACGCGCGGGGACTGCGCCAGCTTCCACGCCAGCGCGTGTTCGCGACCGCCGGAACCGATGACGAGGATCTTCATGCGTATTTACCTGTCAGATGTCGGAGTAACACGGGCACCGGGTTTGCGCAGCAGACTTCGGGATTGATGCCTGCAGCGCAGGCATCAATGCCTGAAATGCCGAACGCCGGTGAACACCATCGCGATGCCGTGTTCGTCCGCCGCCGCGATCACTTCCGCGTCGCGCATCGAACCGCCGGGCTGGATCACCGCCTTGATGCCGGCCTCTGCCGCCGCATCGATGCCGTCGCGGAACGGGAAGAAGGCGTCCGAGGCCATCACCGAGCCCGGCACGATCAGACCCGCGTCGGTGGCCTTGATGCCGGCGATGCGCGCCGAATACACGCGGCTCATCTGGCCGGCGCCCACACCAATGGTGCGGCTGTCCTTGGCATAGACGATGGCGTTGGACTTGACGAACTTCGCCACCTTCCACGCGAACAGCAGATCATTGAACTGCGCCTCGGTCGGCGCCAGCTGCGACACCACCTTCAGCTCGTCGCGGGTGACCACGCGGTCGTCGGCGGTCTGCATCAGCAGGCCGGAGTTGACCCGCTTGGTGTCGATGAAGTGCTTCGACGGCGGTGCCAGCGGGATGCGCAGCACGCGCACGTTGGCTTTCTTCTTCGCATAGGCCAGCGCGTCCTCGTCGTAATCGGGCGCGATCAGCACCTCGACGAACTGGCGGTCGAGGATGGTCTTGCAGGTGGCGCCATCGAGCTTGGTGTTGAAGGCGAGAATGCCGCCGAAAGCGCTGGTGGGGTCGGTGGCGTAGGCCGCTTCATAGGCATCGCCGCAGCCGCTGCCGACGGCCACGCCGCAGGGATTGGCGTGCTTGACGATCACGCAGGCAGGCGCGTCGAACTGGCGCACGCATTCCCACGCGGCATCGCTGTCGGCGATGTTGTTGTAGCTCAGCTCCTTGCCCTGCAGCTGGGTGAAGGTGGCCAGCGAGCCCGGCGCCGGCCACAGATCGCGGTAGAACGCGGCCTGCTGGTGCGGGTTCTCGCCGTAGCGCAGGTCCATCACCTTGACGAAGTTGCCGTTGGCCTGCGCCGGGAACTGCATCGGCGCACCGTCCTCGCCGAGTGAGGACAGGTAGCTGCTGATGCAGGCGTCGTACACGGCGACATCGTTGAACGCGGCCACCGCCAGCTGCCAGCGGGTCTTGGCCGACAGCGCGCCGGCGTTGGCGGCGAGTTCCTCGACCAGCCCGGCGTACTGCGCCGGCGCGGTGGCCACGGCGACGCGGGCGAAGTTCTTGGCCGCACTGCGCAGCATCGCCGGGCCGCCGATGTCGATGTTCTCGATGATGTCTTCGAATCGGCTGTCGGGATTGGCCGACACCCGCGCGAACGGGTACAGGTTCAGCACCAGCAGGTCGATCGCGCCGATGCCGTGTTCGGCCATCACCGCATCATCCAGGCCGGCGCGGCCCAGCAGGCCGCCGTGCACCTTCGGGTGCAGGGTCTTGACGCGGCCGTCCATCATTTCCGGGAAACCAGTGACGTCGCTGACGTCCTTCACCGCCAGCCCCGCCTCGCGCAGCGCCTTGGCGGTGCCGCCGGTGGACAGCAGTTCGACGCCGTGGGAAGCCAGTGCCGTGGCGAATTCAAGCAGGCCGGTCTTGTCGGAAACGGAGAGCAGGGCGCGGCGGACGGTGACCGGCGCGCCGGGAAGGAAATCGGCGGACATGCGGGGAGGGGGCGGTGGGGAAGCGCCAATTATAGCGGCCGGCCCCGGCTTGGCCCGGCTCAGGCCGACAGGCCGTAGTCCTTGAGCTTCTTGCGCAGGGTGGCGCGGTGGATGCCCAGCAGGGTGGCGGCGCGGCTCTGGTTGCCGTCGCAGTGTTTCAGCACTTCCGCGAACAGCGGAATTTCCAGTTCGCGCAGGGCGACGTTGTACAGATCATCGGTGTCGCAGCCGTCCAGATCGCGCAGATAGCGGCGCACGGACGTGGCGACATGCTCGCGCAAGGGCGCGCGGCCGGTGTCCTGGCGTGGTTCGGATTGGTTCAACGAAAGTCCCTCGAAGCGACGCGCAAGGGTGCAGGGCAGCCGATGCGGTGGAGGGGGAGTCTAGCGCGATGGCTGGCGACTTGTCAGGCCGTGACGCGCATTCAGTGCGACCGAGCCGACGCACGGTCGGCAGGAAAACGCTTGCAGGCAAGGCTCATTCGAAGCGGAAATCGAACGCCACCACATTCGGTGCTGGTTCGACGATGTCGAATGCAATCTGGCTGGCTTGCAGCGCCTCGATCTGCGCGGCGTGCGGCGCTTTGCCCAGATAGTCAGCGGGCAGGAAGCGGCGCGTACCCAAGCTGCGACCGTTGACGTCGGTCAGGGTGAGCACCAGCACCGGCCAGGCCTGCGGCCAGCGTGCTTCATTGCGGAAGCTGGCCTGCACGCGCAGCACACCGGGCTGGTCGGGTGGCGCGATCACGTCGCGCGAAAGCATGTTGAAGGCTGTCGGTTCACGCCAGAGTGGCAGTCGGCAATGCAGCGCTGCGCAACCTGCCTCCAGCAGCGGGCGCAGGCTGGCATTGGCGGCCAGTTGCGCACGTTCCTGCCAGCCTGTCTGCAGCAGCAGGCCCAGCAGCAGCACTGCCAGTGCCCACCATTCGCCACGCCGGTGGAAGGTCGGCGGCGGTGCGCCCAATGCAAAGCTCGGCGCGTGATTCATGCGTGTACCTGCCGCGTATTGCGCACGCCGTCGATGCGGATCCAATCCTCGTCGCGGGCCACCTGCAGGGCATCGAACCACGGCGCAAAGCGCAGCAGCAGCGCATCTTCCTGCCCGGCCAGAATGCCCGACATCGCCAGTCGTCCACCGGGCGCGGTGCGTGCGGCCAGCACTTCAGCCAGCGCATCCAGCGCGGTGGCCAGGATATTGGCAACCACCACCGGATAGGTGCCGGTGGGCGCGTCTTGCGGCAGGAAGGTGGCGATCTGCTCGCCATTGCGCTGCGCGTTGTCGGCGGTGGCGAGGATGGCTTGCGGGTCGTTGTCGATCCCGATGGCCGTGCCCGCGCCCAGCTTCAACGCGGCCAGCGCCAAGATGCCGCTGCCGCAGCCGAAATCCAGCACGGCCTTGCCCCGCAGTTCGCCTGCCGCCGCCAGCGCATCCAGCCAGCGTAGGCACAGCGCGGTGGTGGGATGGGTGCCGGAGCCGAACGCAAGGCCGGGGTCCAGCCGCACGATGGCGGCACCGGGTGCGGTGGCCGCCTCCGGTAGCGGGTGATCCCACGGCACGATCCAGCAGCGCGCGCCGAAGGCCATCGGCTGGAACATGTCCAGCCATGCGCGTTCCCAATCCTGATCCTCGACCTTCTCGAACCGCGCCTGCGTCCAGTCCAGATCCGGGTCGAATGCTTCCAGTGCGGCCAGCAGCACCAGCGCATCGGTGTCGTCCGGGAACAGCGCGGTCAGCGTCATTTCATCCCACAGTGGCAGCTCGCCCACGCCGGGTTCGAAAATGGCCTGCTCGTCGACGGCATCCAGATGCGCGTCCTGCAAGGTCACGGCCAAGGCGCCCACATCGTCCAGTGCGCGCTCGGCGCGGGCGTGCTGGGCTTCGGTGCAAGGCAGCAGGAGCTGGAGATAGGGCATGAGCGAATGGCGCGGGATGAGCGCGCCATTCTCGCAGGTTCCCGCGCGCTGCGTGGCGCGGCGGGCAGGGCCGATCAGCCGCCCAGAATGCCCTTCAACAGGCCCTTCATGCCCGGCCGCTTCTGCGGCTGTTGCTGCTGCGGGCCATCACCTTCCGGGTTTTCCATCTGCTGCATGTTGCCGAAATCCAGGCCCAGCATGGCCGTGGCGGTGGATTTGGCGCGCAGGCGCACGCTCCATTCCGGGTTCCACGGTTGTTTGGGATCGGCCGGCCTGGGGGGATAGGTGATCCAGCTTTCCGGGCCGTAGGCGGTCATCATCAGCATCGCCGGCACCATCCCGCCTTCGCCCCCGCCACTGGCAGCGAAAATGCCTTTGGGAATGGTGCAGCTGGTAGCGGAGGCGGGCAGCAGGACCTTCTGCTTCAGCCATTTGTCGATGTAGCCGCCGGTCAGGTAGCTGTGCAGGTCGCTGCCGGCACCGGGCACGTCGGCGCTGCTCCAGATCACCAGATGGAAGGAATTCTGGCCGAGCATCTGCATCTTCATGCCGGTGATGAAGTAAGCCTTGGCACGATCCACCGACGGCCAGCCCAGCTGTACCGCCTCGGTGGCTTCACCCTGCGTGCGCAGCATCAACTTGGGCATGAAGTCGGCGGACTGCTCCACATCGAATTTCATCGAGGCGGGGATGCTGTCGCCGGTGATCTGGTGATTGCCGGCCAGGCGCGCGCCATTGGGGACCTGCTTGCCGTACTGACGGTTGGGCCAATAGACGTAGCCGGGCTTGAGGTCGATGTCACGGTCGGGCGCATACAGGCCGCGCGACATGCTGCCCGAACTTTGCACGTCGATTCCCTGCATGCCGCCCATCGGGTTTTTCGGGTCGATCGTCTTGCCATTGCCTTTGACCTTGAAGCTGGCCACCTTGGGCTGGCCGGGGCGCACCGTGGCACCGCAGCCCCAGTATTCGGAAATCTTGACTTCCACATCCGGTACCTTGCCGGGGGCGCTTTCGCCGGGGGAGTGGGTGGTGGGTTCGACGGGGATCAGGGTGAGGGATTTACCCAGGTTCAGCCCCGCCGGGATGAGATCCTGTGCCTGCACGCCGGGCTTGAGCGTGTTGTGCAGCGCCATGTCCAGATACTGCCCGGTCATCCCGCCAGCGCGGGTGGTGGGATAGGTGGGCTTGCTGGTGTCGCCGCCGCCCATGCGCTTGGCCATGAAGCCACCCAGCCCGCCCATCATGCCGCCCATGTCGGGCATCCCGGCCATGTTGTGGGTGGCCACGTCGATGAACAGGTTGGTGGGTGGGGTTTTGCCCTGCTGACTGGCAGCCGGCAGGGCCAGTACGGTGGCAGCAAGGGCAAGAAACAGGGCGTGACGGCGCTGCATGGCGGGGCTCCGGAAGAAAGGGCGACTTCCTTATAGCGGAAAAACCCGGCGCGAGCGGCCACGTCGGATCAGGCAGCACCGAACAGCTTCAGGATGGCGTTTCCAGTACTGCCTCAAAGGATCGACAAGGTTTTTTCCTTGCGTTCGGCCAGCCGCTTTTCCAGGTAGTGGATGTTCTGGCCGCCCTGGGTGAAGCCGCCGTCGGCGAGGATGCGCTGCTGCAGCGGGATGTTGGTCTTGATGCCGTCCACCACCATTTCGCTCAGCGCCACCCGCATCCGCGCGATCGCCTGCGCGCGGTCGGCGCCGTGCACGATGAGTTTGCCGATCATCGAGTCGTAGTTCGGCGGCACCCGGTAGCCTTCGTAGATGTGCGAGTCCACCCGCACGCCCGGGCCACCCGGCGCGTGGAAGTGCTGGATCAGGCCGGGACAGGGGAAGAACGTGTCCGGATCCTCGGCGTTGATGCGGCATTCGATGGCGTGGCCGCTCAGCACCACGTCGCTCTGCTTGATCGACAGACGGTGGCCGGCGGCGATCAGCAGCTGCTCGCGCACCAGATCGATGCCGGTGACCAGCTCGGTCACCGGGTGCTCCACCTGGATGCGGGTGTTCATCTCGATGAAGTAGAAGCGGCCGTTCTCGTACAGGAACTCGAAGGTGCCGGCACCGCGGTAGCCGATGCGGATGCAGGCCTCCACGCAGACCTTGCCGATCTGCGCGCGCTGCGCGTCGGTGATGCCGGGGGCGGGCGCTTCCTCCACCACCTTCTGATGGCGGCGCTGCATCGAGCAATCGCGTTCGCCCAGATGGATCGCGCTGCCCTGGCCGTCGGCCAGCACCTGGATCTCCACGTGGCGCGGGTTCTCCAGGAACTTCTCCATGTAGACCATGTCGTTGCCGAACGCGGCCTTGGCTTCCTGCTTGGTGGTGGCGATGGCGGTCACCAGCGCGGCCTCGGTGTGGACCACGCGCATGCCGCGCCCGCCGCCGCCGCCGGCGGCCTTGACGATGACCGGGTAGCCGATCTCCGCCGCGATCTTGACGTTGGTGGCGGCATCGTCGCCCAGCGGGCCGCCGCTGCCGGGCACGCAGGGCACGCCCGCGGCCTTCATCGCGCGGATCGCCTCGACCTTGTCGCCCATCAGGCGGATGGTGTCGGCCTTCGGGCCGATGAAGATGAAGCCGGACTGCTCCACCCGCTCGGCGAAGTCGGCGTTCTCGGACAAAAAGCCGTAGCCGGGATGGATGGCCTGCGCGTCGGTGACCTCGGCGGCCGCAATGATCGCCGGCATGTTGAGGTAGCTCTCCGCCGACGGTGCCGGGCCGATGCAGACGGATTCGTCCGCCATGGCCACGTGCTTGAGGTTGCGGTCGATGGTGGAGTGCACCGCGACCGTGCGGATGCCCAGCGCGTGGCAGGCGCGCAGGATGCGCAGCGCGATTTCGCCGCGGTTGGCGATGACTACTTTTTCGAGCATTGTCGTTGTCTCAGTTTCCAGTCCGTCCGGCCCGCCGGCCTGCAGGCCGGTGGGCGTTCGCAGGCTCGCGCCTGCGGCGCTCGAAATCCCTGCTCACCCGATCACGAACAGTGGCTGGTCGAATTCCACCGGCTGGCCGCTTTCGCACTGGATCGCCAGCACGGTGCCGGACACTTCCGCCTCGATCGGGTTGAACATCTTCATCGCCTCGATGATGCCCAGGGTGTCGCCGGCCTTGACCGCCTGGCCGATCGACACGAACGCCGGCTTGTCCGGCGCCGGGCTGGCGTAGAAGGTGCCCACCATCGGCGAACGCACCACGTGGCCGGCCGGCAGCTCGGGCGCGGCGGGCTTGGGGCTGCCGCCGGTGGCGGCCTGCACGGGCGACTGCATCGGCATCGGGGCGGCCGGCGCGGGGGCGGCCATCTGCTGGATCAGCGGCGCGGCGACCGCCATGCCACCCTTGGGCACGCGTGCCAGACGCACGGATTCCTCGCCTTCCTTGATCTCGATTTCGGCGAGGTTCGACTCTTCCAGCAGGTCGATCAGTTTCTTGATTTTGCGCAGGTCCATGACAGGGGCCTCTGGTTGGGTGCTCAGGACGCCAGCCGTTGCAGCGCGGCGTCCAGGGCGTAGCGGTAGGAATCGGCACCGAAACCGCAGACCACGCCCACCGCCTTGTCGCTGAAATAGCTGTGCTGGCGGAACGGTTCGCGGCTGTGCGGGTTGGACAGGTGAATTTCGATGAAAGGGATGGCCACCGCGGCCAGCGCGTCGCGCAGGGCGACCGAGGTATGGGTGAAGGCGGCCGGGTTGATCAGGATGAAGGCGGTGCCGTCCAGGCGGGCGGCCTGGATGCGCTCCACCAGTGCGTGTTCGGCATTGGACTGGAAGGCGTGCAGCTCGTGCCCGGCGGCCTGCGCGCGGGCGCTCAGGTCGGCGTCGATGTCGGTCAACGTGACGTGCCCGTACACTTCCGGCTCGCGGCTGCCGAGCAGGTTGAGGTTGGGGCCGTGCAGGAGCAGCAGGGTTGCCATCGGTTGGGTCGGAGCCCCGGAAAACAGGCGCGCAGTGTCCCGCGAAAGGGGGATGCTGTCCAGTTCGGCGAACTTTTGCCGGATAAGCGGGTTTTAAACGGATGTTGGAGCGACGGCTCTAAAACACTGCGTGGCCGGCGAAGCCGAGCAAGCCCGGCTCTGCAAAAGCCGCGGCAGGCCGCCTTGTAGAACGGAGCTTGCTTCGCTGCGCGATCACCTGACCCAGTCGGCGATTTCACCCATATCCGCAAACGGCCCGATCCGCGTCTTCAGCAGGCGCCCGTCGGCCGATACCAGCACCGAATAGGGCAGCACCCCGGTCGGGTTGCCCAGCCGCACGCCGGCATCGGCCGGGCCGGCGGCATCCACCAGCACCGGATAGGTGATGCCATGCCGGCGCAGGAACGCCGCCACCGCGGCGGCATCGTCCAGCGCGATGCCGACCACCTGCACGCCGGCGTCGCCCTGTGCGGCGGCGAATGCCTGCAGGTCCGGCATTTCCTTCAGGCAGGGCGCGCACCAGGTCGCCCACAGGTTGACCAGGGTGATGCGCCCGGCCCAGACGGCGGGGATGGCGACCGGCTTGCCGTCGAGGTCCGGCAGGGTCATGGCCGGCACGATGCCGCCCTTTTCGGCGATGCTGACCCCGGCGGGCGGGGCCGGCGCGCGTGCTTTCAGAGTGGCGTCCAGCACCTGCTGGCCGACCGTGGTGCCGGCCAGCCGGTAGGCGATGGTGGGTTCGAACAGCAGGCTGGCGCCGGCGCCGGCAATCGCCGCCAGCAGCGCCACCACCAGCACCGCGCGGTTGGACGGCATCAGCGCGCGGCCTCGCGCAGGGCGTCCTCCACCATGCCGGGGGTCAGCAGGGTGGGCAGGATGCGGCCTTCGCCGCCGCCGCGCGGGTAGACCACGTACAGCGGCACGCCCACCGCGCGGTGGCGCTGCAGGTAGGCGGTGATGGCCGGGTCGACGTCGGTGTAGTCGCCGACCATGTAGACCGCGTTGGCCGCGTCCAGCGCGTTGCGGAAGCCGTCGCGGCCGAACACGGTCTTTTCGTTGGCCTTGCAGCTGACGCACCAGTCGGCGGTCATGTTGACGAACACCGGCCGGTTCTGCGCGCGCAGGTCGGCCAGCGCCTGTTCCGACCAGGCGACGCTGGCGATGCCGGCCGGCGCGGAGACGGCGTTCGCCTGCGGCCGCGGCAGCGCGTGCAGCCGCGCCAGCGGCCAGCCGACCGTGAGCAGCGCCAGCAGTGCCAGCGCCTGCCAGCCGCGGGTGCCGCCGCTGCGCGCGCGCGCCCATGCCCACGCGGCCAGCGCCAGCAGGATGGCGGCGGCCAGCCACAGGCCGGCGGCATCGGCGCCGCGCAGCTTGGCCAACACCCATACCAGCCAGGCCGCGGTGGCGTACAGCGGGAACGCCAGCAGCTGCTTGAGGGTTTCCATCCACGCCCCCGGCTTCGGCAGCAGGCGGGCGAAGGCTGGCACGAAGCCGACCAGCAGGAACGGCAGCGCCAGCCCCAGCCCCAGCAGCAGGAACACCAGCAGCGCGCCGACGGTCGGGCCGGTGAAGGCGTAGGCCAGCGCCGCGCCCATGAACGGCGCGGTGCAGGGGGTGGCCAGCACCACCGCCAGCACCCCGGTGAAGAAGTCGGCGCGCACGCCCTCGCCCTGCAGCAGCGCGCCGGTGCGCGCCCCCAGCCCGACGTTGGCCTGCCACAGCCCGGACAGCGACAGCCCCAGCGCGAACATCACCAGCGCCAGCCCGGCCAGCACCAGCGGCTGCTGCAGCTGGAAGCCCCAGCCCAGCGCCAGCCCGGCGTGGCGCAGCGCCAGCACCAGCGCGCCCAGCGCCAGCATCGACAGCAGCACGCCCGCGGTATAGGCCAGCGCGTGGCGGCGCGCCGCGCCGCGGCCGGCGCCGCTCTGCGCCAGCGACAGCGCCTTCAGCGACAGTACCGGCAGCACGCAGGGCATCAGGTTGAGGATCAGACCGCCGCCCAGCGCCAGCAGCAGCGCGGCCAGCAGGCCGGGGGTGTTGCGCTGCGGCGGGGTTTCGCGGGCGGGATCATTGGCGGCGACCAACCCATCCCCACCCAACCCTCCCCTTGAAGGGGAGGGCTTTAAAGCTGTCGCATCGAAGCTTGTGGGGGGGCGAGGCTCTGACGTGTCGGCGGCACTGCTCTGCTCCCCCCCCTTCAAGGGGAGGGCTGGGGTGGGGATGGGGTTGCTGGAAACGTCCCCCTCACCCGCCTTCGGCACACTCTCCCCCGCAGGCGGGGGAGAAGGAGAGGCGGTACCCGCCGGCAATTGCACCGCCAGCACACGGGTCATCGGCGGGTAACAGATGCCGTCGATCTGGCAGCCTTGCAGGCCTACCAGCAACTTGCCGCTGGCGGCGCGGGCGTGGCTGCGGTTGACCGGCAGCGGAATTTCGACCTGATCGAAATACACCGCCACCTTGCCGAAGTGTTCGTCCTTGTAGGGGCTGGCCTTGGGCAGCAGCGCCGGTGGCGGCAGCGCCGTCGCCAGGCCGTGGCCGGCATCCAGCCGCACCGACAGCTTGTCGCGATAGAGGTAGTAGCCCTTGGCGGGAGTGAGCCGCAGCAGCAGACGATTGCCGTCGAGGGCGATCACTTCGCTGCTGAACGCTTGCTCGGGCGGCAGGGGGGCGGCGTCCACCTTGCCAGCAGCATCGCCCAAGCTGAACAGTCCGCCGGATCTCTTGCCGAAGCCCAGCGCCTGCGCGTCGTCCTGTTGCGCCTGCGCCTGCGGCAGCGCCACGGTCAAGGTGCGGATCTGCGGCGGGTAGCACACCCCGGCGTCGGCGCAACCCTGGTATTTCACGGTCAGCCGCACTGCGGTGGCGGTGCTGCCGGGCGTGCCGGTCAGCACGCCCACCAACTGCTTGCGGTAGGTCTGCACATCGCCGAAGAATTCGTCGTGATGCCTGGCCCCTTCCGGCAGGGCCAGCGTGGCATTGGCGAAACCGGCACCCGCCGCCACCGAGGTGCGGTGGCGGTACAGGTAAAACCCGTCGGCGATCTGCCAGCGCACTTCAATCCGGCCCGGCGCGGTGGCCTGCGCGCTGAGCACGAACACGCTGTCCACCGGCGGCAACTCGCCGACGATGGCGGCAGCGGCCGGCAGCGATAGGCACAAGGCAAAGGTCGCCAGCCACAGGCGCAGGCGCGGGAGCAATCCGGTCATGGGTTCATTCTACGGGACGGGTGGCGGCGGCCAGCCAGTCCAGATAGGCCGGCAGGCCGTCGGCGGCTTCGACCGCCAGCAGCTCCGGAAGTTCGTAGGGGTGCAGCAGCGGCAACCGCGCCTGCAGCGCAGGATAGCGCTCACGCGTGGTCTTGATCAGCAGCAGCACTTCCGCATCCCGTTGCAGGCGGCCTTGCCAGCGGTAGATCGACACCACGCCCGGCAGCAGGTTCACGCAGGCGGCCAGCTGTTCTTCCACCAGGGTGGTGGCGATGCGCTCGCCGGTGGCGGTGTCGGGGCAGGTGCAGAGGCAGAGCAGTGCGGTCATCCCGACAGGGTAACGCCAGTTCCCCGCGCGCCCCTTGAAAGCCGCCCGGCGGGCCCCATCTCTTGGCCATCCCGGTGGCGGGGTGTTGTTGTCTCGCATTTGGCAGTCGCGCCGCGCGACTGCTAAAATATCCGGGTTTTCTCCACACAATCAATCATTTGCAGAGGTTGCACATGTCCAACATCAAGCCGCTGTTCGACCGCGTGGTCATCAAGCGCATGGAAGAAGAAAAACTGTCCGCCGGTGGCATCGTGATTCCGGATTCGGCCACCGAGAAGCCGATCAAGGGCGAAGTGATCGCCGTGGGCACCGGCAAGGTGCTGGACAACGGCCAGCTGCGCGCACCGCAGGTAAAGGTGGGCGACAAGGTCCTGTTCGGCAAGTACAGCGGCACGGAAGTGAAGCTGGACGGTGCCGAGTTGCTGGTGGTGAAGGAAGACGACCTGTTCGCGATCCTCGGCTGATCGCACGTCGCCTCCCGCTTAATCCAATCGAATTCTCATTGAGGTAATTGCCAATGGCTGCCAAAGATATCCGTTTCGGTGAAGACGCCCGTTCGCGCATGGTGCGCGGCGTCAACGTGCTCGCCAATGCCGTCAAGGCCACCCTCGGCCCGAAGGGCCGCAACGTCGTGCTGCAGAAGAGCTTCGGCGCCCCCACCATCACCAAGGACGGCGTGTCCGTCGCCAAGGAAATCGAACTGGCCGACGCGTTCGAGAACATGGGCGCGCAGATGGTGAAGGAAGTCGCGTCCAAGACCTCCGACAACGCCGGCGACGGCACCACCACCGCCACCGTGCTGGCGCAGGCGTTCATCCGCGAGGGCATGAAGGCGGTCGCCGCCGGCATGAACCCGATGGACCTGAAGCGCGGCATCGACAAGGCCGTCACCGCCGCCGTGGGTGAGCTCAAGACCCTGTCCAAGCCGTCGTCCACCAGCAAGGAAATCGCCCAGGTCGGCACCATTTCCGCCAACAGCGACGCCAACATCGGCGACCTGATCGCGCAGGCGATGGACAAGGTGGGCAAGGAAGGCGTCATTACGGTTGAAGACGGTTCGGGCCTGGAGAACGAACTCGACGTGGTCGAGGGCATGCAGTTCGACCGCGGCTACCTGTCGCCGTACTTCGTCAACAACCAGCAGTCGATGCAGGCCGAGCTGGACGACCCGTACATCCTGCTGCACGACAAGAAGATCTCCAACGTGCGTGACCTGCTGCCGGTGCTGGAAGGCGCGGCGAAGGCCGGCAAGCCGCTGCTGATCGTGGCGGAAGAAGTGGAAGGCGAAGCGCTGGCCACCTTGGTGGTCAACACCATTCGCGGCATCGTGAAGGTGTGCGCGGTGAAGGCACCGGGCTTCGGCGATCGCCGCAAGGCGATGCTGGAAGACATGGCCATCCTGACCGGCGGCACCGTGATCTCCGAGGAAGTGGGCCTGTCGCTGGAGAAGGCCACCATCAAGGATCTGGGCCGCGCCAAGAAGGTGCAGGTCTCGAAGGAGAACACCACCATCATCGACGGCGCCGGCGAAGCGGCCGGGATTGAAGCGCGCATCAAGCAGATCAAGGCGCAGATCGAGGAGACATCCTCCGACTACGACCGCGAGAAGCTGCAGGAGCGCGTGGCCAAGCTGGCCGGCGGCGTGGCCGTCATCAAGGTCGGTGCCGCCACCGAAGTCGAGATGAAGGAAAAGAAGGCGCGCGTCGAAGACGCCCTGCACGCCACTCGCGCTGCCGTTGAAGAAGGCATCGTCCCCGGTGGCGGCGTGGCGCTGATCCGTGCCAAGGCCGCGATCAAGGATCTGAAGGGTGCCAACGAAGACCAGAACCACGGCATCCAGATCGCCCTGCGCGCGATGGAAGCCCCGCTGCGCGAGATTGTGACCAATGCCGGCGATGAGCCGTCGGTCATTCTCAACCGTGTGGTGGAAGGCAAGGGTGCGTTCGGCTACAACGCCGCCAACGGCGAGTTCGGCGACATGATCGAGTTCGGCATCCTCGACCCGACCAAGGTCACCCGCACCGCGCTGCAGAACGCGGCCTCCATCGCCGGCCTGATGATCACCACCGAAGCGATGGTGGCCGATGCGCCGAAGAAGGACGAACCGGCAATGCCCGCCGGCGGCGGCATGGGCGGCATGGGCGGCATGGATTTCTGATCCGGCGTTGTGTCCCCTCTCCCGCTTGCGGGAGAGGGTGCCGAAGGGCGGGAGAGGGGCTCTGGCCTCTCAGCTTCGCTCGAGCAACGTGCAACATCCCGAAGCCCGGCCTTGCGCTGGGCTTCGTTCTTTCGGGTTGATCGGAAATGGCGTTTGAATTTCCTATACCCATACCTCAAGTCTTGACCCGGCAGTCGAGAACATGCGGCGCTGGTGCGGGTGGTGCCGATGACGGAGGCGATCATGTTTTCGATTCCTGTCGTTGGATGTGGCGGGATACCGGCCTTGTACTGAAGAGTCGGAAAACGGGGGAAATCCCCCCAAATCATGCGCACATGTGGGGGAGCGCCCCAGCCCCGCGCGGCCCACCGCCCGCGGCGGTGGCGTGACTTCGATTCATGGCATGACCAGGCTGG
Organism: Lysobacteraceae bacterium; assembly: GCA_028868545.1. Taxonomy (GTDB): domain Bacteria; phylum Pseudomonadota; class Gammaproteobacteria; order Xanthomonadales; family Xanthomonadaceae; genus Thermomonas. Next base: position 18,367 of record JAGWUF010000019.1, read on the forward strand.
TGCTGTGCTATATACCCACCATGGGGGGCGCATTGATGATTTCAGGGCTGGTTCTGGCTCTTACCGCTGCGACGATTTGGGGCGGGCAGGCGGCGGAGACGAAGGCGAAGGCGAAGGCCCCGTGCACCCAGGTCAACGCCGCGACCTTCCTGCTGGAGGGATCGATCAATGAGGCAATGACCGCCTGTGTGCGGGACAAACTGACCCCCACCACCACGGATCTGATCGTCGACAGCGGGGGCGGCCAGGTGGCGGCGGCGCTCGATATTGCCGAACTGCTCGAGCCGTTGCGCTTGACCGTTTACGTCAGGGATCGGTGCTACTCATCCTGCGCCAACTACTTCCTGCCCATCGCTGATCGGCTGATCGTGGCGCCCGGCGCCGTCATCGTCCTTCACGGCGGCATCGACCCGCAGTTCCGGAACGAGGGCCGACGGGAGCAGGTGCGGGAGGATCGCAAACAGAACACGGATCTTGGTCCGGCCGAGATCGAAGCCATGGCGGATGCCGCCGACGCCAAGGTCTTGCGACTGATCGAGCGTCAGCGCGACTTCGCCGAACGCCATGGGGTCGGGTTGGGCTGGTTTCTCTACCGCAATGAGGGCGATGACGACGTCGGGCCTTGGTTGAGCGGCGAGCACGGCCCGAAGCCGAGCCTGTTCGGCTGGCGGCTTTTGCTGGCCGAGGAGCCGATGATCCGATCCTGCCTGCCGCGGGTCGAGATCGAGCCGTTCCAGCGGAGGCTCGAGACGGAGTTCATCGACAACCGAGCCCGTTACGCCCGTTTCCGGAGCGCTTGGGGGATGCGGTCGCTCACTCTTCGTTGCGCCACACCGACATCGCGCTAGATCCAATCGCCATTCGCGCGATCATCCCGGTGCAGCCGGGCTTCAACCCGCTGGCTGAAGCCCGGCTACGGATGGGCTCGATTACCTGCTGCATCGCGACAGGTCGAGACGCCGGACGCAAAGTCATCACGTTGCAAACGGCGCCCAACACGTCCGATCCGGTCGAATCGCGGGCTGGCAACCCAGCACCGTGCAGATCGCCTCCAGCGTGGAAAAGCGGATCGCCTTCCCTTGCGCGTGCGCAATACCTCGCGTCAACGCCGCGTCGATCGCCGGCCTGATGATCACCACCGAAGCAATGGTCGCCGATGCGCCGAAGAAGGACGAACCGGCAATGCCCACCGGCGGCGGCATGGGCGGCATGGATTTCTGATCCGGCGTTGTGTCCCCTCTCCCGCTTGCGGGAGAGGGTGCCCAACGGGCGGGAGAGGGGCTCTGCCTCGTGCCCGCGCCCAACAAAAACCCCCGCAGCGATGCGGGGGTTTTTGTTTTCAGGTCCGCAACGCGGGCTTACAAATTCTGGTAATTCGGCCCGCTGCCGCCTTCCGGGGTGACCCAATTGATGTTCTCGTACGGATCCTTGATGTCGCAGGTTTTGCAGTGCACGCAATTGGCGGCGTTGACTTGCAGGCGCTTGCCGGCGGCATCGTCCACCATTTCATACACGCCGGCGGGGCAGAAGCGGGTGCAGGGGTTGGCGTATTCGGCGGTGCAGCGATCCACGCACAGATTGGTGTCCAGCACATGCAGATGCACCGGCTGGTCTTCGTCGTGCACGGTGGCGGCGTAATACACCGCCTGCAGGCGGTCACGCGGGGCCAGGGTGCGCTCCACATAGTCGCGTTTGGGTTCTTCGCATTGGCCCAGCTTGTGCAACGTCGCCCAGTCGGCCTTGTTCTGCAGCGTCCATGGCGAAAGCCCGCCGGTCACGGTTTCCCAGGCCGCATTCGCCATTCCGAACCACAACCCTTTCTTGAAGCCGGGCTTCACATTCCGCACTTTTTTCAGCTCGGCCATGATTTCGGAAGCACGCAGCTTCGCATCAAATCCTTCGGCCACCAGCCCGCTGTCCACCAGATGTGCGGCGGCCAGCATGCCGCTGCGGATGGCCTGGTGAGTGCCCTTGATCTTGGGCACGTTGAGCAGGCCGGCGGTGTCGCCGATCAGCAATGCGCCGGGCATATCGCACTTGGGCAGGCTCTGGTAGCCGCCGGTGACGATTGCGCGTGCGCCGGCGGAGAGGATGCTGCCGCCTTCCAGCAGTGATTTGAACAGCGGGTGGTTCTTCCATTGCTGGAAGGCCTCCCACGGCTTGTAGTTCGGATCGGTGTAGTCCAGCCCGCTGACATAGCCCAGCGCAATGCGGCCCTTGTCCAGGTGATACAGGAAGCCGCCGCCGTAGGTGTGGCTGTCGGCTGGCCAGCCGAAGCTGTGCACGATCTTGCCGGGGCTCACGCGGTCTTCCGGCACCTGCCACAGTTCCTTGATGCCGATGGAATAGCCTTGCGGGTCGCTGTCCTTGTCCAGCGCGAAGCGTTGGACGAGGCGCTTGGTCAGATGCCCGCGCGCGCCTTCAGCCAGCACCGTGACCTTGGCGTGGATATCAATGCCGGCAGTAAAGCCGGGCTTGTGGCTGCCGTCTTTGGCAATACCCATGTCGCCGATGCGCACGCCAATGACCTTGCCTGTTTCGTCATGCAGGGTTTCGGCGGCGGCGAAGCCGGGGTAGATCTCCACGCCCAGCGCTTCGGCCTGCGGTGCCAGCCACGCGCACATCGCGCCCAGCGAGACGATCACGTTGCCGTGGTTGGCCATCCCCGGCGGCACGATCGGGAATTTGTGCCCGCCGGTCTTGTTGAGCAGCCAGAATTCGTCGTCCTTGGCAGCCACGCAGATCGGCGGCGGGTTGCTGCGCCAGTCGGGCAGCAGGGCATCCAGCGGGCCGGTTTCGATGACCGCACCCGACAGGATCTGCGCGCCGATGGTGCTGGCTTTCTCGATCACGCAGACGCTGATCTCGGGGGCGAGTTGCTTGAGGCGGACGGCAAGCGACAGCCCAGCCGGGCCTGCGCCGACGGTGACGACGTCGTATTCCATCACGTCGCGTTCGATGGGCTCGGGGTTGGTCTGGCTCATGCGGGTCTCCACGGAATGCCGCAATTGTCCGGGCTTTGATTGGAGCCGGCAATCCAGACCGCCACGCAGGCCCGGTCAGCGCCGTGGCGAGGATTTGTGCGTGGCCTGTTCATGCGCCTGCCCGGTGGCCAGCGCCCAGCCGGCGATCTGCGGCGCCAGCGCATCCAGCGCCAGCCCGAACGCGGTCACCACGCTGGCGACTTCCGCCGTTGCCGCCGGCTGCGCCAGCTGGAAGCTGCGGTTGCCGACGATGGTCTGGTCGTTCATGTGCAGCAGTTTGGCGTTGATCTCGAGTCTGGCAGCCGGCTGCGCACCGGCAACGTCGTCGGCGCGGAATTCGCGGATCTCCAGCAGCAGGCGGTAGTCGGCATCCATCCCGCTGCTTTGCCGCGCCACGGCAGCGATCCTGCCGGACGCCTCCAGCGTGCGCAGGACACTGTCCTCCACCATTTCACCCGGCGTGCGTGCCCACAGCGCGGCACGGTACACCTGCAGCTCCCCCGGCGTCGGGCTGACCACGATGCCGGGCCCCTCCAGCATCGGCATGCTGGTGCCGTGGCTGGTGGCCAGCGACCACGCCACCTGCGGCCAGGCCGGATCAGGCTGGATGTTGATCTGCGGGGCGTAGAGCTTGGGGGTTTCCTTCGGGCCGCCGATCAGACTGCTGCAGCCGGCCAGCAGCATCGCGAGCAGCAGCGCAGGGGAAATACGAGGCAGGGGGTTCATTTGGGGTCGAACTCCTTGGGTGTTTCCCGGCCCAGGATGTAGCGCGCCGGGTTGCCTTGCAGGCGCACACTGAGTGCACGCAGGTCGCGGATCAGGCCGCGCAGTTCCACCAGGGTCGGTTCGACCTGCGGCAGGCCATTGCGGGTGAAATTCTTGATCGCCGGACGATTCTCCGCGATCAAGGCATCGGCATTGCCGGCGCTGGATTCCAGCTTGGCGGCGGCGGCATCGAGTTTGTCCAGCAAGGCCGGCAGGCGCTGCACCAGATTCTTGTCCAGTCCCTGCAAGGTGCCGTTGGCGGTATCCAGCGTGGTCTTCATGCTGGCGGCGGCATCGCGCGCATTGACGATGAGTTTGCCGATGTCCGCACGTTGTTCGGCCAGGGTATTGGTGGTTTTCTCGAGATTGTCCAGGGTGGCGGTGATGCGGCGGATATTGTCGTCACTGAGCAATTGGTCGAGCCTGGCCACCAGCCGGTTGGCGGTGTCGGAAATGTTCTGCAGGGCCGACGGCTCGGTGCGAATGATCGGCGGCTCCCCATCATTGCCAGGCTGCAAGGCCGCCGCGCCGGGGCTGCCACCGGTGAGCTGGATGAATGGCACCCCGGCGATGCCTTGCTGCGACAACTTGGCGCGGGTATCCACTTTCACCGGGGTATTGGATTTCAGTTTCAGGTTGGCGATGACCTGGCGCGCATCGGCATCGTTCAACGCCAGCTTTTCCACCGTGCCCACTGCCAGGCCGTTGTACTGCACGCTGCCGCCCTCGGTCAGGCCGGTGACCGGTTCGTTGAACACGACCTTGTATTGCCGCCAGTTGCGCGACGACGAGAAGTTGCTGGCCCACAGCGTGAACAGCAGCAGCAGCACCAGGGTGGCGACGCTGAAGGCACCGATCAGCACGTAATTGGCACGGGTTTCCATCAGGGGCTTCCTTCCGTTGCCACCCGCGCTGCGCGCCCGCGTGGCCCATTGAAATAGTCCTGCACCCAGGGGTGGTCGAGTTTTTCCAGCTCCGCCACCGGCGCGGTGGCAATGACCTTGCGGTCGGCCAATACCGCCACACGGTCGCAGATCGTGTACAGGGTGTCGAGGTCGTGGGTGATCAGGAACACGGTCAGCCCCAGGGCCTTGCGCAAGGTCAGGAGCAACTGGTCGAAGGCGGCGGCACCGATCGGATCCAGCCCGGCGGTGGGCTCGTCCAGGAACAGCAGCGGCGGGTCCAGTGCCAGTGCGCGCGCCAGCCCGGCGCGCTTGCGCATGCCGCCGGACAGTTGCGAGGGCAGCTTGTCGATGGCATTGGCCGGCAGCCCGGCCAGCTTGATCTTCAGCAGGGCCAGTTCATACCGCAGCGACTGCGGCAGCTCCGGGTAGTACTCCTTCAGCGGTACCTGCACGTTCTCGCCCACGGTCAGCGAGGAAAACAGCGCGCCATCCTGGAACAGCACGCCGCTGTTGCGTTCGATATGGCGACGAACCGCCGGGTCGTCCGAGGTGGCATCGACCCCCAGCAACTGGATGCGTGCCGCATTGGGTTTGCGCAGGCCCAGGATCGAGCGCATCAGCACCGACTTGCCCGAACCCGAGCCACCCACCACGCCCAGGATCTCGCCGCGCTGCACATCCAGATCGACACCGTCGTGCACCACCTGCGTGCCAAACCGGTTGACCAGCCCGCGCACCCGGATCAGCGGAGCTTCGCCAATGACCACGCCATCGATGGTGTCGGGAACGGGCATGCTCAGTAATCCATCTGCATGAACCACAGGGCCGCCAACGCATCGATCACGATCACCATCGAGATGGCCTGCACCACGCTGGAGGTGGTGCGTTCCCCCAGCGATTGCGCGGTGCCTTCGACCTGCAGGCCTTCCAGGCAACCGATCAGGCCGATGATCATGGCGAAAAACGGGGCCTTGACCATGCCCACCACGAAGTGCCGCAAATGCATGGTCTCGTGGGTACGGGCGAGGTAGGCGGTGACGGGAATGTCCAGGTTGAAGGCACCGACGGCCACGCCGCCCAGCATGCCGGCAACCATCGCAATGAACGTCAGCAGCGGCAGCATCGTCAGCAGCGCCAGCACGCGCGGGATGACCAGCAAGTCCACCGGATCCAGCCCCAGCACCCGGATCGCATCCACTTCCTCGCGGTTCACCATCATGCCGATCTGGGCGGTAAAGGCGCTGGCGGTACGTCCGGCCAGCAGGATCGCGGTGAGCAGCACGCCGAATTCGCGCAGGAAGGCGGCATTCACCAGCTCGACCACGTAGATGGTGGCACCGAAATCGGCCAGCACCATCGCCCCGAGGAAGGCGATGACCGCACCCACCATGAAGGACAGCAAGGCCACCAGTGGCACCGCATCGAGGCCGATCTGTTCCATGTGGTGGACGGTGGCGGTCATCCGCAATCGCGCAGGCTGCTTGAACAGACGCAGCAATTTGACCTGCACCTCGCCCATGAAACTGACCAGGCTCACGATTTCGCGGGTGTTGTCCACCAGACCGAAGCCGATGCGGTCGAACATCGCGCGGATGCCATATTCCTTCTTGCGGGTCGGGCGGTCGTCGTGGACATTCTCGATGGCCGCCACCAGCGCCTGCTGGTCGGCCCGGAAATGCAGGGCGGTAAAGGCCAGTTCTCGCCGCTCGGCGAAACGCAGCAATTGCAGCACGCCCAGGGTATCCAGGCGATCACAGCCGGTGGCGTCGATCACGTTCACCGATTCCGGCGCGGCCGCCAGCGATTGCGTCACTGCCTCGGCAAAGCGCAAGGTCCAGCGCCCATGCAGCTGCAGCGTACCGGGCGCATCGGTGGCGAGGCAGGCAGTGGCAGGGGAATGTCGGGGAATTTCGCTCATGGCCGGCCCAAGCTTACAAAATGCCATGCCGCAGGTGTGAATCGCGGCGTTGCATGCGATCCTGAGCAGATGCCCGCCGAATCCGCCGTCACGCCCACCACGTATACCGAACGCATTGCCTTCGTCGTCGAATTGGCGTACCACCTGCACGCCTATGGCACCACTTCGCAGCGGCTGGAAGCGGCGATCGAGCTGGTGGCCAAGCGTCTGGGCCTGGTCTGCGAGCCCTGGTCAAACCCCACCGGCATCATTTTGTCGTTCAGTGATCCCACTCGGCCGGCGGGAGAGTCGGATACCACCCGCTTGCTCCGCCCGGGGCTGGGCGATACCAATCTGTACAAACTCTGCGAGGCCGACCGGATCGCCGAGGATGTGATCAATGGCCGGCTGGATGTCGCCTCGGGGCGGATCAAGTTGCGTGCCCTGGAACAGCCTTCGGGGATTCGCGGGCGGGTCATGCTGGCGCTGGGCTTTGCGCTGGCCTCGGGGGCGGTGGCAGGGCTGCTGCGGCTGCCGTGGCTGGATATCGGCACGGCCACGGTGATTGGCGGGTTGATCGGTTTGCTGGTACTGGGGGCGCAGCGCCACCCGCGCCTGCGCGAAGCGTTCGAGGCCCTGGCCGGGCTGTTGGCGGGGGCCGTGGCCATCCTGGTCAGCATCCTGGTTGCACCGTTGAATCTCAATACGGTGGTGATTGCATCACTCATTGTCCTGCTGCCGGGCATGAGCCTGGCGCTGGCCACCAATGAATTGACCAGCCGGCACCTGGTATCGGGCACGGCACGGTTTGCCGGTGCGTTGATGACCGTGGTCAATCTGACCATCGGCACGGCCATCGCCCTTGCCACCGCCGAGCTGCTGGGGATCCAGCCGCATGTCCGCGCCTGGCGGCCACAGCCGGACTGGGTGGTGTGGTGCGCGGTGGCGGTGGCGGCCTACGCCTTCGCGGTGTTGTTCCAGGCCCATCGTCGGGATTATTGGTTGGTCATGCTGGCGGCCATCAGCGGTTATCTGATTTCCCGCTATGGCGGCGAATATCTGGGGGCCCAGGCCGGTGTCTTTCTGGCGGCGCTGCTGACCACGGCGGGCGGCAATGCCTATGGCCGCTGGGTCAACCGCCCGGGGGCGCTGGTTCGCCTGCCGGGCATCATCATGCTGGTACCCGGCAGCGTGGCCTTGCGCGGCGTGATTTCACTGGTGCAGGCGCAAAGCCTGAATGCCGGGCAGGAAGCGGCCATGGCCGCACTCAATACCCTGATGGCATTGCTGGCCGGTCTGGTGTTCGGCAACTTGCTGGTGAGTGCACGCCGCAACCTGTGAATCCTGAGCTGCGCCGGGAATCCCCGGGCGGCAGCGGAGGCCGCCATCAAACCGCCGTCAAAAGAATCGCCGGCATGGGCCGGCGATTCTCCTTGCTGCAACGGACGTGGATTACTTCTGGATCAGGAACTCTTCCTGCTTGCGGCCGGTGGCGAGCAGGGCGGACAGCCACAGCGGGGAACGGCCGCGGCCGGTCCAGGTTTCCTTTTCATTGGCCGGGTTGCGATACTTCGGCGCAACCTTGCCACCACGGGTGCCGGCCTTGGCTTTGTTCTTGCGGGGTTTGGCGGCCGGCGCGGCGGCCGCTTGCTTGCCGAACAGCTCTTCGAAGGTCCAGCCGGTGAGCTTCAGCGCCTTGGCCACGGCCGCCTTGGCGGCGGCAGCCGGCTTGCGCTTGGCCAGTACTTTCTTGCGCTTGTTGGCGCGGGAAATCAGGGCTGCCAGCTCCTGCGAACTCAGGTTGTCGATATTCATGCTCATGGGTATTGTTCTTTTGATGGTTGAAAGGATGTCATCCAATCCGTGGATAGCCGGATATTAGGCGCAATAATCCCCGGAAACAACCCGTTTCGATAATCCGCCGGGGTTATCGTTCACGCCGACAGCCGGGCCAGCAGGGCGGCGTGGTCGAGATTTTCCGATTCGGTGGCGGTGCGCGCCCGGTATTCGAAGGTGCCGGCGTCCAGCCCGCGTCCCGATACCACCACCCGGTGCGGGATGCCGATCAATTCGATGTCGGCGAACATCGCGCCGGGGCGCAGGCCGCGGTCATCCAGCACGCAGTCCAGCCCGGCGGCATTCAATTCCGAATGCAGGGCGGCGGCGGCATCGGCCACGGCCGGGTCGTTTTTCGGATTGATCACGCAGACCGCCACGTTCCACGGTGCCATTGCCTGCGGCCAGCGGATGCCGGCGTCGTCGTGGTTCTGCTCGATGGCCGCCGCCACGATGCGGGAAACGCCGATCCCGTAGCAGCCCATCGCCGGATTGACCGCCTTGCCACCGGCATCCAGTACCGTGCATTGCATCGCTTCGGAGTATTTGCGGCCCAGCGCGAACACATGGCCGACTTCGATGCCGCGGCACAGCCCCAGCACGCCCTGGCCATCCGGCGATGCATCGCCTTCCACCACGTTGCGGATATCGGCGGTTTCCGGCTCCGGCAAGTCGCGGCCCCAATTGACGCCGGCGATGTGGAAACCGGGTTTGTTGGCACCGACCACGAAATCGGCCATCGCCGCCACGCTGCGGTCGGCGACGATGCGAATGGGCTTTTGCGGGTTGAGCGGGCCGAGGAAGCCCGGTTCGCTGCCCAGATACTCGGCAATCTCCGCTTCGCTGGCCAGTCGATACTCGGCCAGCCCGGGCCGCTTCGACAATTTGATTTCATTGACCACATGGTCGCCGCGCACCAGCGCCAGCACGAATTGCGTTTCATCGGCGGTCATCAACGCCACCGATTTCACCGTGCGCTGCAGCGGCAAGCCCAGCAGCGCGGCCACGTCCTCGCAGGTTTTCTGGGTGGGTGTTGCCACCTCGCGCAATGTTTCCTGCGCCGTCGGGCGGGTACCGGGGGCCACCGCTTCGGCCAGTTCCACGTTGGCGGCGTAATCGGACGCGGTGGAATAGGCGATGGAATCCTCGCCGGAGTCGGCCAGCACGTGGAATTCGTGCGAGGCGCTGCCGCCGATCGCGCCGGTATCGGCGGCCACCGCGCGGAACTTCAGCCCCAGCCGGGTGAAGATGCGCGCGTAGGTGTCATACATGTTGCGGTATTCGGCATGCAGCGACTCGTCATCGGCGTGGAAGGAATAGGCGTCCTTCATGATGAATTCGCGTGCCCGCATCACCCCGAAGCGCGGGCGGATCTCGTCGCGGAACTTGCTGGTGATCTGGTAGAAATTCAGCGGCAACTGCTTGTAGCTGGACACTTCCTGGCGGAAGAAATCGGTGACGGCTTCTTCGGCGGTGGGGGTGAAACAGTAGTCCTGTTCCTTGCGGTCGCGGATTTTCAGCAGTTGCGGGCCGAACTTCGCCCAGCGCCCGGTTTCTTCCCACAATTCCTTCGGCTGGATCGACGGCATCGCCATTTCGATCGCGCCGGCGCGGTTCATTTCCTCGCGCACCACGGTTTCCACCTTGCGCAGCACGCGCAGGCCCAACGGCGACCAGGTGTACAGGCCGGCGGCCAGCTTGCGGATCATGCCGGCCTTGAGCATCAGCTTGTGGCTGATGATTTCGGCATCGGCGGGGGTTTCTTTTTCGGTGCGGAGGTGGAATTGCGAGAGACGCATGGAGGCAGGTTTCGGGTGGAAAACGCCCATTCTGCCACGCACGGCGGCCACGGCTTCATCCGCAGGCCGGTTGGCGGGGCCTCAGCTCATTCCGCGTTGCCGTGGACTTCCATGCCGTCCTTCGGGATGCGGCTGATACGCTCGTACTTGCGGCCCTTGGGAGGGCTCTGGGTGATCTGCAGGTTGCCGTTGTCGTCGCGCCAGCGATACAGCGAATTGGCGCGCTCGGCCTGTACCGCTGCCATCTCGGCGGCGACTTCGCGCTGGTGCTGGCGGCGTGGCATTTCCCGGCTAAACCACCACCACGCCGCAACCGCAGCGGCAATCGCCAGGATCAGCATGCCGGCCTGTTTCACGACTTGGCCGGGGTGCAGAACGCCTTGACGCCGGCTTCGTTCAGGTCACGCTGCGATTTGCGCTCGGCATCGGTCAGGTTGCGGTCCGGCTTGCCATCGCCATTGGTGTCGATGCCAACCGCCTCGCTACCCTGCAGCCGCGCCAGGTTGTTGCGCGCATTGATGCATTGCTCGCTGTCTTCGGCCTTGGCGGCGGTGGCTCCGGCGGTGGTGCCGGTGCGCACGTCGATATCCCGGGACTTGTAGTTCTGGGCAGGTTTGGTGTCGGCGTAGTGGGTGACGCCGCTGGCATCTTTCCACTGGTAGACGCGCTGTTGTTGCTGTGCCAGCACCGGGGCCGCCAGCAAGGGCAGCAGCAAGGCAAGGGCCAGGGGGCGGAAGGTGCGCATGGGGGGCTCCGGGGGAAAGTCTGTCGATTGCAGCACTGCGCCAGCTTCGCTGCAACCCCGTAAACTGCGGGAATGGACCCGAATGACAACTTGCCGCCGGCGCGGCCACGCAATCGCAGCATCTATCTGCTGCCCAACCTGTTTACCACCGGCGGCTTGTTCGGCGGCTTTTTCGCCATCATTGCCGCCTCGCAGGGGCGTTTCGAGGCGGCCTGCGTGGCCATCTTCGTGGCGGCGGTGCTGGACGGGCTGGATGGCCGGGTGGCGCGGTTGACCAATACCCAGAGCGAATTCGGCGTGCAGTACGACTCGCTGGCCGACCTGGTCAGCTTCGGCATGGCGCCGGCGATGCTGATGTACCACTGGGCGCTGCTGGCGCTGAAGCAGGACAGCCTGACCCTCGGCCGGATCGGCTGGCTGGCTGCCTTCCTGTACGCCGCCTGCGCGGCGCTGCGGCTGGCCCGCTTCAACAGCCAGGTGGGGACGGTGGACAAGCGTTGGTTCATCGGCCTGGCCAGCCCGGCGGCGGCAGGGCTGATGGCCAGCTTCGTCTGGGTCTGCCAGGAGTTCGACTGGTCCGGCGATGCGTTGCGCTATGTCGCGCTGGTACTGACCGTGGTGGCGGGGCTGTTGATGGTCAGCCGGATTCGCTACAACAGTTTCAAGGGCAGTGGCCACGGACCGAAGGCTGACCGGGTGCCGTTTTTCGTGCTGGTACTGGTGGTGGCGGTCCTGATCGCGTTGTGGATCGCGCCGGCGGTGACCCTACTCACGGCGACCACCCTGTATGCCTTGTCGGGGCCCTTGCTGTGGTTCCGTCGCCGGCATTCGCCCGCGCCGGAGGGGGCTGCTTGAGCTGGGACGGCTATCAGCGCACTGTCCTGGAGGCGTTGGGACATGTGGTGTATGCCCCGCTGCACGGCCCGGCTGAGATTGCCGTGACTGCCACCGGGCCCGCCGCGCCGGTAGACATGCTGGCGCGGTTGGCAAAAGCGGCAGGCGTGCAGGTGGCCGTGTTGCAGCATTTCCCGGACGTGCTGGAGGCAGCCCGCCAGTTGCATGGCAACGCCGCCGCCAAGCGCGCGCTGTGGGCAAGGTTGCGCACGCTGCGCCGGAATGCCCGATGAGCCAGCCCTGGGCGGCCGACGCTGGTACGGGCCTGCCCAGCCTGCGGCCCATGCGCGAGGCAGATCTGGACGCGGTGATGGCGATCGAGCTGCAGGCCTATCCGTTTCCGTGGACACGCGGCATCTTCCGGGACTGCCTGCATTCGAACTACGCGATGTGGGTGCAGACGCGCGACGATGGGGCCTTGCTGGGCTATGGCGTGCTCAGCATCGCCGCCGAGGAGGCGCACCTGCTCAATTTGTGCAGTGCCCCCGGACATGAGCGGCAGGGACTGGGCCAACGCATGTTGCAGGCCATGTTGCGGATCGCGCGCAGCCACGGCGCGCAACGGGTGTTCCTGGAAGTGCGGCCATCCAATGTGCGCGCCATCGCCCTGTACGAGCGCAGCGGATTCAACGAAATCGGCCGCCGCCCGCGGTATTACCCTGCCGCCGACAATGGCCGCGAGGACGCGATCGTGATGGCGATGGAATTGCTGGACGATTGAGTGCCGCTCAGCCTTTTGCTGGCTCCTGTTCACCCAGCACCACGGTGCAATCGCGGCCCTTGTCCTTGGCGGCGTACAACGCGCGATCGGCGCGGGCGAACAAGGCATGGAAATCCGCATCCTTCGCCTCCAGGCTGGCGACACCGAAGCTGGCGGTCATTTGCAGCTGCGGGTGCTGCTGGCTGGGATGACAGTCGCGGGTCAAGTTGCGGATGCGTTCGGCGATGACATGGGCGGTCCGGAGATCGGTATCCGGCAGAAGAATGCAGAACTCCTCGCCGCCGGTGCGGGCAAACACGTCCATGTCACGCAGGCTGCTGCGGCAACAGCCGCTGAAATCCTGCAGCACCAGATCGCCCACCGGGTGCCCGTAACCGTCATTGAGCAGTTTGAAGTGGTCGATGTCGATGGCGATCTGGCTCAGTGGTGTGCCCAGGCGTCGGCTGCGGGCGAATTCGTGCTCGGCGATTTCGAAGAAGCTGCGGCGATTGGCGCAGCCGGTCAGGCTGTCGGTGCGGGCCTGACGCTGCAGTTCGTCCTTCAGGAGATGCAGCTCGGTGATGTCGGTGATCAGGCCGATCAGCGCCGGCATGCCGTTGAAGTCCGGCCACGGCACCACCACGCTCCAGTAATGCCGTTGGCGGCCTTCGGCATCGATCAGGGATTCTTCCCCCGCATAGCGCTGCCCGGTGGCCAGCATATGCGCATCCTTTTCCCAGAACGCGTCGGCCACGTCGCGCGGCATCAGCTCACTGTCCAGTCGGCCGACGATCTCGGCCACCGGACGGCCGAACACCTCGGCCAGATGGCGGTTGGCGTACAGGAAGCGCCGGTTGGCGCCCTTCACGTAAACCAGCCCCTCGAGGTTGTCGAGCACGGTGTCCAGCAATTCCTTCTGCTGGTGCACCCGGTCTTCCAGCCGCTTCTTCTCGGTGATGTCGTGGGAAATGCCGATCATTCCGATGATTGCACCAGCGTCATCGCGCAGGGGTTTCTTGATCGACCAGTAGGTACGCGTCTGGCCGAGAATGTGGATGAAATTGCTTTCCTCGCGGGCGATGGTCTCGCCCTGCTCGAGCACCAGGCGGTCGGTTTCGCGCAGGGTATCGCTCGCTTCACCGATGTCGACGAAATCGGTGAAGGACTTGCCCAGCACATCTTCCAATCGCAGGCCGGAGCCCAGCAGCGCCAGCACCAGGTTGTTGGCGTAGGTGTAGCGACCGGTCAGATCGGTGGTGTAGACGAAGGCGCCCACTTCGTCCAGCAGCAGTTGGAACGAGCCATGCGCCAGGCCGGTGGCCAGATCGGTGGGTGTCGGGTCTTTTGAGGTTGACATATGACAGCAGGCCCCCCCTCAGGCGCCGGGTCATGGCCCCAGGATCGCGGTGCTGCGGCATGGGGTGGTTGAAAATGGCACTCCGCGGCGCGCTTGGCAATCATCCGGTCGCGCGTCGGGCAGGGGGCAGCCAGCGTGGATTCAGCCCAGCCGGGCCCGTTGTGTCGAAAGTGCGGCGAGCTTGGCGCTCCAGTCCGCCAGTCGTGCCTGTTCCTGCGCCACCACCGCGGCCGGCACGCCGGCGCCGAATTTGGCCAGCTTGGTCTCGCTCTTGTCCTTTTCCGCGGCGATCCTGGCAATTTCCTTGTCCAGCCGTGCGCGTTCGGCGTCCAGATCCACCAGCCCTTCCAGCGGCACGAACAGCTGCAGCTCGCCAACCAGCGCCGGTGCGGCCGCCGGCGGCTCGCCGGCGATGATTTCGATGCGTTCCAGCTTGCACAGGAAGCGCAGCGAGGCATCGAAACGCTGCAGGCGCGAGGCGTCGTCGGCGGTGCCGCCGCGCGCCAACAGGGCCAGCTGCCTGGCCGGCGACACGCCCAGTTCGCTGCGGATGCGGCGCACCGCGCTGGCCATCGCCTTCAGCCATTCGATGTCGGCGTCGGCCTGCGCGAACGCGTCGGCGTCGATCCCGCCGGCCTGCGGGTACGGCTGCAGCATCAGGCTGCCGGCCTTGCCCAGCTTCGGTGCCACCGCCTGCCACAGTTCCTCGGTCACGAACGGGATCAGCGGGTGCAGCAGGCGCAGCAGTGCATCCAGCACGTACAGCAGGGTGTGGCGGGTCGAATCCGCGGTGGCGTCGTCATCGCCATTCAAGGCCGGCTTGGCCAGCTCCACGAACCAGTCGCAAAATTGATTCCAGGCGAATTCGTACAGGCACTGCGCCAGCAGGTCGAAGCGGTAGCCGGCGAAATGTTCGGCGGCTTCCGCAGTGACGCGATCAAGCTGGCTGAGGATCCATTTTTCGGCGTCGGTGATCGGCTGCGGGGCAAACCCATCCCCACCCAACCCTCCCCTTGAAGGGGAGGGCTTGAAATCGCCGACGTTCATCAGTGCGAAGCGCGTCGCGTTCCACAGCTTGTTGCAGAAGTTCTTGTAGCCTTCGGCGCGGGCGAGGTCGAACTTGATGTCGCGGCCCGGCCCGGCCAGCGCGGCCATGGTGAAACGCAGCGCGTCGGCGCCGTGGGCGTTGATGCCGTTCGGGTAGTCCTTGCGGGTGTCCTTCTCGATCTTCTCGGCCATCTTCGGCTGCATCAGCCCGAAGGTGCGCTTGGCCACCAGATCGTCGGCGCTGATGCCGTCGATGATGTCGATGGGGTCGAGCACATTGCCCTTCGACTTCGACATCTTCTGGCCGTTCTTGTCGCGCACCAGGCCGGTGATGTAGACGTCGTGGAACGGCACCTGGCCGGTGAAGTGGTCGGTCATCATCACCATCCGGGCGACCCAGAAGAAGATGATGTCAAAGCCCGTCACCAGCACGTTCGACGGCATGTGCGCATCGAAGCCGCGCTCGGCCATCGCCGCCGCGTCAGGCCAACCTTGGGTGCTGAACGGGAACATCGCGGAGGAGAACCAGGTTTCCAGCACGTCGGCGTCCTGCCGCAGCGGCGCATTGCCAAGATCATGTGCGGCGCGCACCTCGGCTTCGCTGCGGCCCACGTACACCTTGCCCGCCTCGTCGAACCATGCCGGAATGCGGTGGCCCCACCACAGCTGGCGGCTGATGCACCAGTCCTGGATGTTCTCCATCCAGTGGCGGTAGGTATTGATCCAGTTCGGCGGCACGAACTGGACGCTGCCGTTTTCGACCAATTCCAATCCGCGCGCGCCCAGCGTGTCCATTTTCACGAACCATTGATCCGTGAGGTAGGGCTCGATCACCTGCCCGCTGCGGTCGCCGCGCGGCACCTGCAGCTTGTGCGATTTGACCTCGACCAGCAGCTCCAGGGCGTCGAGGTCGGCGACGATCGCCTTGCGCGCCTCGAAGCGATCCAGTCCGCGGTACTTCTCCGCGATGTCGTCGCGATCGGACAGCACCTTGGCTTCCGGCGTGAAGATATTGATCAGCGGCAGCTGGTGACGCTGGCCCACCGCATAGTCGTTGAAGTCGTGCGCCGGGGTCACCTTCACCACGCCGGTGCCGAAGGCGCGGTCCACGTAGTCGTCGGTGATGACCGGGATGCGGCGGCCGGTCAGCGGCAGCTGCACGAATTGGCCGTGCAGCGCCAGATAGCGCGGGTCTTCCGGGTGCACCATCACGGCGGTATCGCCCAGCATGGTTTCCGGGCGGGTGGTGGCCACGACCACGAAGTTGCGGACTTCGCGCAGGACCTCGACGCCGTCGGCATCGACCTCCACGTGCTCATACGTCGCGCCGTCGGCCAGCGGGTAGCGGATCGACCACATGTGGCCGCTTTCTTCCTCGCTCACCACTTCCAGATCGGAGATCGCGGTCTTCAGCACCGGGTCCCAGTTGACCAGCCGCTGGCCGCGATAGATCAGGCCTTCTTCATACAGGCGCACGAAGGCTTCGGTGATCGCCTTCGACGGCATCGGGTCCATGGTGAACACGCTGCGCGACCAGTCGCCGGACGCACCGAGCCGGCGCATCTGCCGCTCGATGGTGTCGCCGGAATGCTGCTTCCATTCCCACACTTTCTCGATGAATTTCTCGCGCCCCAGCGTGTCGCGGGTTTCGCCCTTGCCCTCGATGGCGAGGTTGCGGCTGACCACCATCTCGGTGGCGATGCCGGCGTGGTCGGTGCCCATCTGCCACAGGGTGCGGAAGCCGCGCATGCGGTGGTAGCGCACCAGCGCGTCCATCAGCGTGTGCTGGAAAGCGTGGCCCATGTGCAGCGTGCCGGTGACGTTCGGCGGCGGCAGCAGGATGGTGTAGGCCGGGCCGTTGCCGGTCGGTGCGAACGCGCCGCTGCCCTCCCACTGCTGGTACAGGCGGGTTTCGAAGGTCTGCGGGTTGAAGCCGGCGTCGAGGGTGGTCATGGGCGTCACATGTCGAATTTCTTGAGCTCGAAGCCGAGCGATTGGTAATGCTTCCAGCGTTCGCGCGAGCCGCCGCGCGCGGCCGGGTCGGCCGGCACCACTTCCAGCACGCGGTCGAAGGCGCCCTGCGGCGGCTCGTCGCGCAGATTGACCAGCAGCGGGCGCAGGGCGACGTCGGCGTCCGGCGCGGCGATCAGGATCGGCGCGTCGTCCTCGTCATCGTCCATGCCGGCGATCTGGTGCGGCAGGTACTCGTCGGGATCGAACGCCCACAGCAGGTCGTCCAGTGCTTCCGCCTGCGCCATGTCGCGCGCCAGCACCAGCGTCGGCAGGTTGGCGGCGAACGCGCGCTTGGCCAGCTCGCAGACCAGCAGCAGCGGCTGCTCGCGGAAGCGCGGCTTGTCGATCAGGTAGAAGTCGGCGCGGGGCACGGCTTACCCGGCGCGATCCAGCAGCCACTGCGACAGCATGCCCACCGGGCGGCCGGTGGCCATGCCCAGCTTGCCGTCGTCGGAGGCGCTGCCGGCGATGTCCAGATGCACCCAGCGCTGGCCCTCGGTGAAGCGCGACAGGAAGCAGCCGGCGGTGATCGCGCCGGCCCAGCGGCCGCCGATGTTGTAGATGTCGGCGAACGCCGAATCCAGCATCGGCTGGTATTCGTCCCACAGCGGCAGCTGCCAGCCGCGGTCGAACACGGTTTCGCCGGCGTCGAGGATTTCCCGCGCCAGGTCATTGCTGGTCTTGGTCATCACCCCGGTGGCGTATTTGCCCAACGCCACCATGCAGGCGCCGGTGAGGGTGGCGACGTCGACCAGCGCGGCCGGCTGGAAGCGCTGCGCATAGGTCAGCGCATCGCACAGGATCAGGCGGCCCTCGGCGTCGGTGTTGCCGACCTCGATGGTTTTGCCGCTCATGCTAGTGATGACGTCGGACGGGCGGTAGCTGTTGCCGTCGATGGCGTTCTCCACCGCCGCCGCGATGCACACCAGGTTCAGCGGCAGCTGCATGCCGACCGCGGCCACGAACGTGCCCAGCACGCTGCCGGCACCGCACATGTCGTACTTCATTTCCTCGATGCCGCCCTGGGTCTTCAGGTTGACGCCGCCGGTGTCGAAGGTGATGCCCTTGCCGACCAGCACGTAGGGTTTCGCGTCGCCGCCGTTGTCGTACTTCAGCACCACCAGCCGCGGGCGCTGCGCGCTGCCGCGCGCCACCGCCAGCAGCGAGCCCATGCCGAGGGCTTCCATCGCGGCGTCGTCCAGCACCTCGCAGCTGACCTTGTCGCTCTTCGCCGCGAAGTCCTGTGCCTGCTGCGCGATGTAGGCCGGGTTGCAGATGTTCGGCGGCAGGTTGCCCAGCTCGCGGGTGAAGCGCACGCCGGCGGCGATCGCCACGCCCTGCGCCAGCGCGGCGGCATCGCTGCCGGCGATGTGCAGGTGCTGCAGGCCCTTGTCCTCGCGCTTCTTGTTCTTCTCGCCGAGGGTGGCGAGGTAGCGGTAGCAGGCGTGGTCGGCGGCAATGACCGCCTGGCGGACGTTCCAGGCCGCGTCGCGGTCCTTGACCGCCACTTCGGTGAGGGTGAACAGCGCGCTGGCCACCGGGCCGGTCTTCAGCGCGCGGGCGGCATCGGCCACCGCCTTGAGGTACTGCGGCACGCCGAACTTGCCGGCCTCGCCCAGCCCGATCACCAGCACCCGCGGCGCGGTGACGCCCGGAAGGTCGTGCAGCAGGGCGGTCTTGCCGGTCTTGCCGGACACGTCACCGCGTTCAAGCAGTGCTTTCAAGCGGCCATTGCAGGCGCTGTCGAGAGCGCTGGCGGCGGGCGTGAGGCTGCCGTCGGCGAAGGCACCTACCACGATGCAGTCCATATCGGCGGCGGTCGGGGCGGTCTGGTTCAGGTGAAATTCGAGGCTCATCGAACAAGGTATCCAGTCGAAATTGGCAACAGGCGGACGACCGCGCGCTGGCGAAGTCATTCGGGCAGGCGGGCGGGTGGCTTACAATGCGCGGCTGCGCCAGGCGCGGACCGTCGTCGCAATGAACCCCCGATTCTAAAGCAAGCAGGCCCGATGCCGAAGCTGGACCGCTACCTCGCCGCCGAATTCACTCGCGCCATCGTGGCGACGCTGGTGGTGCTGGGCATGGTCAGCATGGGCGGCGTGTTTGCCGAGATCGTCGGCGAGATGGCACGCGGCAAGCTGCCGCCGGCGCTGCTGCTGTCGCAACTGGGCCTGCGTCTGCTGGGCTACCTGCCGATGATCCTGCCGCTGGCGTTGCTGCTGGGCCTGCTGCTGGCCACCGGACGCCTGTACCGGGATTCGGAAATGCATGTCCTGCATGCGATCGGGATGGGGCCGCGCCGGCAGCTGCGGCCGCTGCTGCTGGTGGTGGTGCCGGTGGTTCTGCTGATCGCCCTGTGCTCGCTGTGGTTCGGGCCCTGGGCCAACCGGGTGGCGCGCGGCATGGTGATCGAAGCCAACAAGAACCTGCTGGTGGCGGGGCTGGAACCGGGCCGCTTCACGCCGATGGCCAACGGCGGCGTGGCCTATGTCGGCAACATGTCCAATGATGGCACCCGGATCTCGCGGGTCTTCATCTACCGTGAGCGCGGCGACCGCATGGACGTGGCCACCGCGCAGTCCGGGCAGATGTACCGTGACCAAGGCGAGCGCGTGCTGGCGTTGCTGGATGGTTTCCGGGTCGAGGGGCCTGTCGGTGGCGAAGCACTGGACTATCGCCTGATGCGCTATGCGCGCAACGAATTGCAGCTGCCGGCACCGGACGACCCGCGCACGCTGGCAACCCCCGAATACCTGCTCACGCCGGCCTTGCTGGGCGATACCTCCGCCCCGGCCCGGGCCGAGCTGCACTGGCGGCTTGCCCCGCCATTGCTGGCACTGGCATTTGCGCTGATGGCGATTCCGCTGGGCCGCAGCTCGCCGCGGCAGGCGCGCTACGGCTCGATCCTGCTGGCGTTTCTGGCCTATCTCACCGGTGTCTTCCTGATGATGCTGGGCAGCAAATGGATCGCGGAAGGACAGGTGCCCACCGCGGCCGGCCTGTGGTGGCTGTTGCTGCCGATGCTGGGGCTGGGTGTCTTGATGTATGTGCGTGATGGACGCGTGTCGCGCGGCTGGTGGCGGCGATGAAGCACTGGCCGCGGCTGCATGACAGCTATATTGCCCGTTCGGTGGTGAGCAGCGTGCTGCTGGTCTGGGGCATCGTGCTCGGACTGGATGTCGTGCAGGCGCTGGCCGGGGAAATGGGGGATGTCGGCAAGGGTGCCTACACCGTCAACCATGCCATCGCCGCCACCGGCCTGACCATTCCCAGCCGTGCCTACACCCTGTTCCCCACCGCGGCGGTCATTGGCGTGCTGCTGGGGCTGGGCCAGCTGGCGGCCTCCTCCGAGCTCACCGTGCTGCGGGCACTGGGGTTGTCGCGCAAGCGCCTGAGCGTGTCGGTGGCGCTGTCCCTGCTCCTGCTCACGGCGCTGATGGTGGTCAATGGCGAACTGCTGGCGCCGTGGGGGGATGAGCGTGCGCAGGTGATCCGTTCGGTGCGCCACAGCGACATGGTGGTGTCCAAATACAGCGGGCTGTGGGCACGCGAAGGCGAGATGTTCCTCAATGCGCGCAGCGGCGAACAGAAGCAGCGCGGCAACGAACGCTGGCTGGAATTGCGCGGCGTGCGCCTGTTCGAATTCGCCACCGACGGCCGCCTGCGTTCGATTTCCAATGTCGAGATCGCCGAGCATCGCGCGGATCACTGGCTGTTGCGCGGGATCGAGCGCACACGCTTCGATGCGCGTGCGGTCACCCGCAGCAAGGTGGCCGAAGAACGCTGGAATTCGAAGCTGGATGAATCCGCATTGGCGTCGGGTGTGACCAAGCCCGGCAACATGGCCAGCAGCGAGTTGAGCTCGAGCATCGATTATCGCAAGCGCAACGGGCTGGAATCGGCCGATTTCGAAAGCGTGTACTGGAGCCGCTGGTTCTATCCGTTCAACGTGCTGGCGCTGTGCCTGGCGGCGATGCCGTTCGCGTTCGGTTCCCTGCGCAGCGGCGGCTACGGCAAGCGCGTGTTCATCGGCATCGTGTTTGCGCTGGGGTTCTGGGTGACCCAATTGATCTTCACCCGGCTGGCGGGGATCTACCACTTCGACTACCGCATCGCCTATGCATTGCCGCCGCTGCTCATGCTGGGCATTTCCTGGCTGATGTTCCGCCGCCGCAGCAGTTGATGTGCCCGCTTCACGCCTTGGGCAGGCGCTGCATGCGCGTCTTGCTGGCGCGGTCGTGCCAGGTCATCCCGTCACGGTCGACCCATGCCCACCAGAAGCCCAGCCCGCCGCATAGCAGCGACAAGCCACCGACGGCATAGCGCAGCCACAGGGCGCGGGTGCCGGGTGCGCCACCGGCGGTCGTCACTACCTGCAACCGCCACGGCCGCATGCCGATGGTCTGCCCGCCGCGTCGCCAACTCAGCACCGTATACAACCCGGTCACCAACCACAGCGCAGCAAACTCCAGCAGCCCCAGCCAGCCGCCGCGCACCGCATCGCCATGCAACAAGGTGAACATCCCGGCAGTGATGAACCACAGCGCCAGCACCGGGAAAAAATCGTACAGCAGCGCCAGCAGGCGCCAGCCAATCAGGGCAGGAGGGCGTTTGGACACGGGCATCCGTGCAGGATACCGCGTGCGCGTGGCGCATTGCCTGCACTACGCTTGCACGATGCCGACCGCCGCCGACCGCCGCCATTGGTTCCACACCCTGCCGTCGCTGGCGGAATCCGACAGCGCATCGATCGAAGGCTTTCTGGACACGGTCTGGGCCGAAGCCGGGCTGGCACAGGCCACGCTGGCCGCGTATCGCAGCGATTTGCAGGGGCTGGCGCGCTGGTTGCAGGGGCAGGCGCGACCGGCATTGCCGCAGGCGCGGCGGGAGGATCTGTTCGCCTATCTGGCAGTGCGGGTCGGGCAGGGCTATCGCGCCCGCAGCACCGCGCGCCTGCTGTCCTGCCTGCATGCCTATTACGCACAGAATGTGCGCCGGGGTGAGCGCCATGACGACCCCACCGCCTTGCTGCAAGCGCCGAACCTGCCCCGGTTGCTGCCAAAGGCCTTGTCGGAGGCACAGGTGGCGGCCTTGCTGGAGGCGCCGGATTGCGCCACCCCCCGTGGCTTGCGCGACCGTGCCATGCTCGAACTGATGTACGCCTGCGGGCTGCGTGTGAGCGAGCTGGTGGGCTTGCCGGGCACGGCGGTGAACTTGCGCCAGGGCGTGCTGCGGGTGGCAGGCAAGGGCGGCAAGGAGCGGCTGGTGCCGCTGGGCGAGGAGTCAAGGCATTGGCTGGAGCGCTACCTGCGCGAAGCCCGCCCGGTGTTGTTGCAGGGCGTGCGCCAGCCGTTCGCCAGTGTCGGCCTGTTCGTCGACACGGCGGGGGGCTCGCCCAGCCGGCAGGTGTTCTGGGCACTGGTGAAGCGGTATGCAGCGGTGGCCGGGATCGACCCGGCCACCATCAGCCCGCACGGGCTGCGGCACAGCTTTGCCACCCATCTGCTCAACCACGGCGCCGACTTGCGGGCCTTGCAGTTGCTGCTGGGGCACAGCTCGCTGTCGACCACGCAGATCTACACCCTGGTGGCGCGGGATCGCCTGAAAAACCTGCACGCCTTGCACCACCCGCGCGGCTGAACGGCACCGCTGCGCGCCGACGTGTTCAGCAGCCGAGGCCGTGTTCCGTGCGAAACTGGCGAACTTGTGGCCGCTTGCAACGTCCAAGCGGCACCGCCCTGGATGGAGTTCCGATGAAGCGCTTGTTGTTCGCCAGCCTGCTGTCCTTCAGTTTGTCCGCCTGCGCCCAGCCGGCCCCGCCGCAGAATGTCTC
>JAGWUF010000071.1 GCA_028868545.1 Lysobacteraceae bacterium
GGCGAGGCCGCGCCGCTGCAGGGCATCGACAGCGAGCTGGTCGAAGACCGCGTGTACGCGCTGACGCCCAAGGGCGAAGTGATCGACCTGCCGCAGGGCGGCACCGTGCTCGACTTCGCCTACGCCGTCCACAGCATGGTCGGCCACCGCTGCCGCGGGGCGAAGGTGGATGGCCGGATCGTGCCGCTGACCCAGGTGCTGAAGACCGGCCAGCGGGTCGAGATCCTCACCGGCAAGGAGGCCGCGCCGCGCCGCGACTGGCTGCAGCCCAGCGCCGGCTTTCTCGCCAGCAGCCGCTCGCGCGACAAGGTGCGGGCCTGGTTCAACAAGCTCGATCGCGCCCAGAACCTGAAGGAAGGCCGCGATCTGCTGGAGCGCGACCTGCGCCGGATGGGCCTGCTGCATGCCGATCTCACCCCGGTGCTGGGCAGATTCAACGCGCAGACCGAAGACGACCTGCTGGTGCTGGTGGCGCTGGGCGACGTCGGCCCCAATCAGGTCGGGCGCGCGCTGCTGGAGCTGGAAAAGGCGGCGCAGGAGCCCGAACCGGCGCTGCCCGCGTTGCCGGCCAAACCGTCCGCGCCGGCGGCGCCAGGTGCCGGTGCGGTCACCGTGCAGGGCGTGGACAACCTGCTGGCGCAGGTGGCGCGCTGCTGCCAGCCGCTGCCGGGCGAGGCCATCGTCGGTTACCTCACCCGCGCCCGCGGCGTCAGCGTGCATCGCCCCGACTGCGCCGCGTTCCTGCGGCTGGCGGCGAAGGAGCCGGCGCGGGTGCTGCCGGTGGAATGGGGCGCGCGGCGCGGTGGCCAGGACGTGGCAATCCGCATCGAGGCGCTGGACCGCAAGTGGCTGCTCAAGGACATCACCACGCTGGTGGCGCAGGTCGGCGTGCATGCGCTCGGCCTGCATACCGAGCCGATGCGCGGCGGCAACGGACGGGTGCGGGTGCGGCTGCAGGTACGGGTGTCCGATTACGAGCAGCTGGGCCTGCTGCTGGCACGGCTGGAGTCGCTGCCCGGCATCGAGTCCGCGCGCCGCGCATGAAGCACTTCACCACCGTACCGGCGCGATGCGCAGCGATGCGGGCGCGCTGGCTGGCGTTGCCGAAGCCGGCGCGTATTGCCGTCATCGCAAGCGTCGCGGTGCTGCTGCTGGGCGTGTTCGGGGTGTTCGCGTATCGCGACGCGCTGGGCCGCTGGCTGTGGCCGGATCGGCGCTACGACGCCCTGCGCCAGCGCGCGGAAGTCGCACTGCAGGCGGGCCGGCTCAGCGACGCCGATGGCGCTGGTGCGCGCGAACTGTTCGAAGCGGCGCTGGCGCTGCAGCCGGATCAGCTGGAAGCGCGCGACGGGCTGGCGCGGGTGGCGCAGGCGGCGCTGGCGCGCGCGCAAGCCAGCGCCGATGCGGGCGATGCCGCGCAGGCGCACGCCGCGCTGCAGCTGGCGCGCGAGCTGCAGGCGCCGAAGGTGCGGGTGGATGCGCTGGCAGCGCGATTGCAGGCGATGCAGGCGCAGGCCATCGGCATCGATGACCTGCTGGCGCGCGCCCGCGCCGCGCAGGCTGCGGGCCATCTGGACGATGGCAAGGCGGCGGCATTGCCGTTGTATCAACAAATACTGCAAATCCATCCACGCAATCAGCGCGCACTGGAAGGCCGCGAAGATGCGCTGGAAGCCCTGCTGCAACCGGCATCGGCAGCGCTGGCGCGCGGTGATCTGGCGCAGGCGGCGGAACTGCTGCGGCGTGCAGAAGCCTTCGATCCCGGCTTCAGCGGCTTGCCGGCATTGCATGCCGGGGTGGCGCGGGGAACCGAAGCGCAAGGCCGGCAGATTCGGCGGCAACTGGCACGTGGGCACTTGCAGTCCGCCCTCCAGGCCTGTGGTGCGCTGGCGGCGGCCCAGCTGACCCCGCCTTCGGGCGTGTGCGGCGTGCCATTGGGTGATGCCTTGCTGCACGCGGCACAGGCGGCCATTTCCGGCGCGCATTTTGTCGAGGCTCGGCACTGGCTGGCGGCCGCCCGCGAAGCCGGCGTTGCTGCCGATCGCGTGCAGCAGGTGGATGCGCACTTGCGGCGCGCCGAACGTGATACCGGAAAGGCAGCACAGAGGCCTGCGCTGGCCGGCAAGCAGTCGGTGCCGCGGTTATTGCAGGCAGCCACACGGGCGCAGGCACGCGGGCACTGGCTGACCCCACCGGGCGAAAGCGCGTGGGATGCCCTGCGGCAGGCGCATGCGCTGGCACCGCACGATCCGCGGGTGCAGGCCGCCAGTCGCGCGTTGTTGCTTGCGGCGCAGCAGTGCCACGCCACCGCCCTGCGCGACAACAGCCTGGGGCGTGCGCGCGAATGCCTGGATACGTGGCGGCAGCTGGCGCCGGACGATGCCGGCGTGCTCGCGGCGCGGCGGCAACTGGCCACGCGCTGGCTGGCGGTGGGTGATGAGCGCTTGCGCGGCGGCAATGTGCGCGGGGCACGGGAAGCGTTGGAGCGAGCACGCCAGGTGGATGCCAGCGTGCAGGGCATCGACGTGCTGGCGCAGCGCCTGCAGCGCATCCAGCCGGATTTGAAATAATCTTTCGTAGCGCCGACCAGGCCAGTCTGGAGACTCAATCCAGAAGCCCAGTCCAGGAACTCAATCCAGGAACAGGCGACACACCGTGGGACGCGCGGCATCGAAGGAAAAATGACGGGCCACGTTTTCGCGCCCGCGAGCCGCCAACGCGGCCCACAACGTGGCATCCGCGTGCAGACGCAGCACGGCCTGCGCAAAGCCTTCGGCATCCCCCGCCACCAGCACATCTTCACCCGCCTGCAGATGCATGCCTTCCACCGCACAGGCGGTGGCGACCACCGGCAAGCCATGCGCCATCGCCTGGTTGACTTTGCCCTTGACGCCGGCACCGAACCGCAACGGTGCCACCGACACCCGGCAATGCTCCAGCCAGGGCTGCAGATCCGGCACATGGCCATGCACCTGCATCCCCGGCAGGTCGGCCAGCGCCGAAATCGCGGCGGGCACGTCGCCACCGATGCAGTGCAGCACCATGCCCGGCTGCTGGGCACGCAGCCGCGGCAAGACTTCGTGCGCGAACCAGACCATCGCATCCACATTGGGCGGGTGGCGGAAGCCGCCGACGAACAGCAGGCCCTGGCGTGCGGCGAAGCCAGGACCGGCGGCGGCAAGCGCATGCAGGTTGGACAGCACCTCCACCCGCGCCTGCGGGCATTCGTGCGCCAGCAGCGCCTGTTCGGAGGCGCTGACCACCAAGGTGGCGTCGGCCTGCGCCATCAGGCCCAGCTCGGCGGTGCGGGTGCGAGCGGCCGCACGCAGGGCGACGGCATCGCCCGTCAGCTGCGCGGCGCGCTGCTCGCGCAGGTAATGCAAGTCCACCGTGTCGAACAACAGGCGTGCCTGCGGTGCGTACTTGCGCAACAACGGGAACAGTTCGGCGGCCACGTAATGCCGGCACACCATCGCCGCATGGAAGCGTGGTCCGTGGCTACGCAGCCACGCCGGCCAGCGCGGCATCAATGGCGCGTACCAGCATTCCACGCCGAGGGCTTGCAGGGCGCGGGTGTAGTTGCCGTCGGCACTGCGATTGGCAGGCACGAACACCACATGCGCGCCCTCGTCGATCAGCAGCCGGATCAGGCCCAGCAACCGCACCGAACCGGAGTCGCGGTCGGGCTGCGGGGTCAGGGCGTCGATGATGAGGATTTGCCGCTGCCGGCGATGCAGCAGTGCCGGCGTGGGGGGCGTGTGCGGCGGTAACTGGGCCGACAGCGCAGATTTCCAGCTCTCGGCGAAGACCCGCTGGTTGCGCACCTGCGCGGACTTGGGGCCGGCGTTGACGTCGGTGCCGGCGGTGGTGCCTTCGTCGTGCACCACCACGCTGGCCGGCTGGTACAGCACGCGTCGGCCCGCTGCGCGCACCTTGAAGGCAAGATCGGTGTCCTCGTAGTACGCTGGGGCATAGCGCACATCAAATCCGCCAAGCTGCCGGAACAGCGCGGCAGGGATGGCCAGCGCGGCACCACTGAGGTAGTCGGCATCGCGCAGATAGTTGTATCGGCAGTCCGCCGGGTCGTCGAACCGGCCGTAGTTCCAGCCGCTGCCGTCGGCGAACACCACCCCGCCGGCTTCCTGCAGGCGGCCATCGGGATACACCAGTTTCGCCCCTGCAAGCCCGGTATCCGGGTGTTGGTGGAACGTGGCCAGCAGTGCGTCCAGCCAGCCCGGCTGCGGCACGGTGTCGTTGTTAAGGAAGACCAGGAATTCCCCGTGGGCCAATGCTGCGCCGTCGTTGCAGGCGGCGATGAAGCCGCCGTTCCGCGTGCGTGCGTGCAGCCGCAGGCCACCGATTTGCTGCAAGGCCTGCAGGCTGTCATCGGGCGAAGCGTCATCCACCACGATCACCTCGAAAGGCGTGCCGGGCGGGTAAGCGGCCAATGCGTGCAGGCAGGCCAGGGTGTGCGCCAGCTGCCCGTAAACGGGAATCACGAGGCTGACGGCGGGCAACGCCGAGGTGGCCAGCGTGAACGGTGCGAACGGTGCCGTTTCCGGGACATACAGCGGCAATGCCGGCCGTGCCGGCCGTACCAGATGCTGCAGCAGGCGTTGCCAGCTGGCCGCCAGCCCGCGCGTGCGCAGGCTGGTCAAGCCGCGCCGCCACAAGCCCCGTGCGCGCTGCCACCAGAAGCGCGCTTCAAGGGCGAAGGGCATTGGCTGAACTCCTGCATGAATATGGGGAAAACCCGCACCTGCCGGCCAGGGCGGCTGCGCTAGACTCGCTGCCATTGTCGCATCCCGCGATCGATTGCCCCCAATGCCCCGAATTCAAGACGAAGACGACGACCAGCTCGACAATCAAGACGACGGTCGGCCCGCCGCGAACGGTGCCGGCCAGACGCCTTGGCGGCGCCGTCTGCTGGTCTGGGGCCTGGCCGGAGCCGCCTTGTTGCTGGGGTTTCTGATCCCCTATCTGGTGTATCTCAACCACGAAGTCGGTGAGCGTTTCGGCAAGTTGCGCTGGCAGATTCCCACCCGTGTGTACGCGCGTCCGCTGGTGCTGCGGCAGGGCCTTGCGATGGACGCGCAGACCCTGCAGGCCGAATTGGCGGCAGCATCCTACCTGGCTGGCGATGGGCGGCGCCCCGGCAGTTATGCCCATCACGGGGCCAACTGGCTGATTTCCAGCCGGGGTTACAACGATGTCGATGGCCGCGTCCCGCCCATGCAGTTGAACGTGGTGTTGTCCGGCAGCCAGGTGGCCGGCATCCAGGATGCGGGCAAGCGGCGCAACCTGCGCAGTGCACGGCTGGACCCCGCGCGGATCGCCACCTTGTACGGCCAGAATCAGGAAGAACGCAGGCTGGTGCGGATCGAGGAAGTGCCGGAGCTGCTGGTGACCGGGCTGCAGGCGGTCGAGGACCGCGATTTCAATCATCACATCGGGATCGATGTCGGCGGCATGCTGCGCGCCGTCTTCGTCAATGTGAAATCCGGCGGCGACACCAAACAGGGCGCCAGTACCCTGACCCAGCAGCTTGCCCGCAGCGGCCTGCTGGGCATCGGCAAGGAGCAGACCTACAGCCGCAAGTTCAAGGAAATCCTGTACGCCCTGTTGCTGGATGCCCGCTACGACAAGCGCACCCTGCTTGAGGCGTACTTCAACCAGGTCGATCTGGGGCAGCGCGGTTCGCAGTCGATTCGCGGGGTGGCGGCGGCCTCCGAATTCTGGTTCGGCAAGGAGCTGCGCGATTTGTCGACCGAACAGATCGCACTGATGATCGGCATGGTCAAAGGACCGAGCTGGTACAACCCGCGGCGCAACCCCGAACGTGCCACCCAGCGCCGCAATTTCGTGCTGGGGGAAATGCGCGAGACGCATCTGATCGACGACAAGGAATACCAGCGTGCCATCCAGGCCCCGCTGGGGGTCACCGCGAATGCCGGCAATCTGGCGGCCAATCGCTACCCCGCGTACGTGGATTTGGTGCGCAAGCAATTGGCGCGGGATTATCCGGCCGACCAGCTCTCCGGCGCCGGCTTGTCGGTGATGAGCGGGATGTCGCCGGCGGCACAGGGCTATGCCGAGAACGCGGTGGAACGCACCCTTGACGCCTTGGGCAGCAAGGGCCGCCCGTCGCTGCAGGCCGGGCTGGTGGTGACCGACGTCCACAATGGCGATGTACTGGCGGTGGTGGGCAGCCGCGAGTTCACCGAGGCCGGGTTCAACCGTGCGGTGGATGCGCGCCGTCCGGTGGGGTCGTTGCTCAAGCCGTTCGTGTACCTGCTGGCGTTGGCGCAGCCCGACAAATGGTCGCTGGCCAGCCCGATCAGCGATGCCCCGATCAGCGTCGGGCTGGGCCGCGGCCGCAACTGGACGCCCGGCAATTCCGACGGACGCAGCCACGGCAGCGTGCCGCTGATGAGCGCCCTGGCGCAAAGCTACAACCAGGCCACGGTGCGGTTGGGCATGGAGGTGCAGCCGCAGCGCGTGGCTGGCCTGATTCGCGTCCTGGCCGGAATCGAAACCGACGCCAAGCCCTCGCTGATTCTGGGCGCGGTGGATCAAAGCCCGTATGCCATGGCCCAGCTGTATCAGTTCCTGGCCTCGGGCGGCGAAATCCAGCCACTGCACGCGGTACGCGGCGTGCTGGATGCGCAAGGCCGCACCATCAAACGCTACGACAGCGAGGCCCCGCCGGCGCAGAAAGGCGATGCCGTGGCGGCCAGGCTGGTGGGCAATGCGTTGCAGTACGTGGTGACCTCGGGCACGGCGCGCGCGCTGCTGCGCGACGGCCTGGGCCGGCTGGCACCGGCCGGCAAGACCGGCACCAGCAATGATGGACGCGACAGCTGGTTTGCCGGCTATACCGGCGACCAGCTGGCGGTGGTGTGGGTGGGCAACGACCAGAATCTGGCCACCGGGCTGTATGGCGCCACGGGCGGCATGCGGGTCTGGTCCGAACTGTTCCAGCGCCTGCCCAGTGCACCGCTGCGGCTGTCGGATGAGGGCATCGACTGGCGCTGGATCCAGGACGGGCAGAGCACCGATCCGGGCTGCCCGGAAGCGCGTCGTTTCCCCTTCGTGGCCGGTTTCGCACCCGCCTATCAGCCTTGCCAATATGCGCCGCCGGTGGAGGTGGACGAGTTCGGCAACCCGATTCCACCGGCCGGTGATGGCGGCGACAGCAACCCGTTCGAGCGGGCCGGCGAGGCCATCCGCAATTTCTTCGGCGGCGGTGACCCGGCCAAGCAGGTTCCGCCAGCCGGCAACCCGGCAGCGCCGGCGCGGCCGTTGCCGTGAGCAACCCGCTGCCGTCGCCTTCAAGGCTCGGACAGGCAAGTTGGGCCGCACTGGAGGCCGGGGCGGCGCTGGCGCAGGCGCTGCCCGGCTTCCGCCCGCGTCCGGCGCAGCAGCGTCTTGCACGGGCGGTGGCGGAGGCCTTCGAAGCGCGTGACGTGCTGCTGGCCGAGGCCGGCACCGGCACCGGCAAGACCTTCGCCTACCTGGTGCCGGCGCTGCTGTCGGGGATGAAGACGATTGTCAGCACCGGCACCCGCGCCTTGCAGGACCAGCTCTACCTGCGCGACCTGCCGCGCGTGCGCGATGCGCTGGGCATCGGCCTGAAAACCGCGCTGCTGAAAGGCCGCGCGAATTACCTGTGCCGCTACCGGATGGAGCAGGCCAAGGGCGAGCCGCGCTTCCAGACCCGCGAGCAGGTCTCGCAATTTCAACGCGTGGTGGCCTGGAGTGGCCGCACCCGCAGCGGCGACATGGCGGAAATGGAATCATTGCCGGAAGACAGCCCGCTGCTGCCACTGGTGACGTCCACGGCCGACAATTGCCTGGGCACCGACTGCCCGTTCTGGGCCGACTGTTTCGTGGTGCAGGCGCGCCAACGCGCGCAGGCCGCCGATCTGGTGGTGGTCAACCATCATCTGCTGCTGGCCGATCTGGCGCTGAGGCAGGAAGGCTTTGGTGAAATCCTGCCAGGCGCACAGGCCTTCGTGATCGACGAAGCGCACCAGCTGCCGGAACTGGCCGCGCAGTTCTTCGGCGAAGGCATCGGCGCACGGCCCTTGGTTGAACTGGCCCGCGATGTGCTGGGGGAGTGCAAAACCGTGCCGGGCGCGTTGGCCAGCCTGCAAGCACCAGCACAAACCCTGGAAGTGGCCACCCGCGCACTGCGGGCGGCGATGGACAACCTGCCGATCCGTGGCACTGCGTGGCGGGCGCTGGACGAAGTGGACGTGGAACCTGCCCTGCACGCCGTGGTGCACGCCCTGCAAGGTCTGCAGGACGCATTGGCGCCGCTGCGGCAGGCTGCGCCGGGGTTCGAGGCCTGCCATGTGCGGGCACACGAGCATGGGCTGCGGCTGCGCCGCTGGCTGGGCGAGGAGGAAACGGGGTCAGGTTCACTTTCCGACGGCGTTTGCTTGGCATCGGCAAACACCGTCCCGAAAAGTGAACCTGACCCCGTTTCCGACCCCGTTTCCGTTTCGGTGCACTGGTACGAACTCACCCCGCGCGGCTTTCGCCTGCAGCGCACGCCGCTGGATGTCTCGGCCCCCTTGCGCGCCCATCGCGAGCACTCCAACGCCGCCTGGGTGTTCACGTCGGCCACTCTGGCGGTGGCAGGCAAGTTCGATCACATGGCGCAGCGGCTGGGGATTGCCGATGCCCGCGAGCTGATCGAACCCAGCCCGTTTGACTGGGATCATCAGGCACTGTGCTACCTGCCGCCCGGCTTGCCGGAGCCGGCCAATCGCGACTTCGGCCAGGCGATGCTGGCCGCAGTGCGACCGGTGCTGGAAGCCTCGGGCGGTCGCGCGTTCCTGCTGTTCGCCTCGCATCGCGCCCTGCGCGAGGCGGCGGAGGCGCTGAAAGACGCACCGTGGCCACTGTTCGTGCAGGGCAGCGAGCCACGCCACGTGCTGCTGCAGAAGTTTCGCGCGTCCGGCAACGGCGTGTTGCTGGGCACCGCCAGCTTCCGCGAGGGCGTGGATGTGGCCGGCGCTGCGCTGAGCGTGGTGGTGATCGACAAACTGCCATTTGCGGCGCCGGACGATCCGGTGTTCGAAGCGCGGCTGGATGCCATCCGCCGGGCCGGCGGCAACCCGTTCCGTGACGAGCAGGTGCCGCAGGCGGTGATTGCGCTCAAGCAAGGGGCCGGTCGCCTGATCCGCACCGAAACCGACCGCGGCGTGCTGGTGCTGTGCGACCCGCGATTGCTGGGCAAGTCCTACGGCAAGACCTTCCTCGATTCGTTGCCGCCGCTGCCCATCACTCGGGCCCTGGCCGACGTGCAGGGGTTTTTTGCCGGTTGACGGCAATTTACGCCGCCGGTGAGCCATCCGGGTTGTGGTCGATCATCCACAGCCCGGCCCACAGCTTGAGATCCAGCTCATAACCTTCGGCCTGTTTTTGCATCAGCCAGGCTGGTGCGGCGTGGCGCGGCACCGCGTGCACGGTGATGTCTTCGTCATCCACGCCGCCGCCTGCGCCGACGCGCGTCAGTGCGCGGGTGCGCACGAAGGCGATGCGTTCGTTGCTCATACCGGAACTGGTGGGGCCGGTGAGCAGCACCTCCACCTTGCCGGGCGACCAGCCGGTTTCCTCGATCAGCTCGCGGCGCGCGGCGTCGATCAGGGTGTCCTGCGCGTG
>JAGWUF010000020.1 GCA_028868545.1 Lysobacteraceae bacterium
CCGAACTGCTCGGACACGCGCAGGTTCATCTGGTGGTCCATCAGCCACATCGCCACCTGCGCGATCTGCGCCGGGAACTCCTCGACCTCGATGCCGTGGAACTGATCCACGTCCACCAGCACGTGATCCTGCACGTGCGCCAGCACCGACTGCTGGGTGGCGAACTGGCGGCGCAGGATCTCCAGCTCCAGCGCGCGCAGTTCGCGGTAGGCGATCACCAGGAAGTTGCCGCAGCCGCAGGCCGGGTCGAGGAAGGTCAGCGTGGCCAGCTTGCGGTGCAGCTGGGCCAGCTTGCGTTCGTCGTGGCCGGCCTTTGCCAGTTCCGCCTTCAGCCCGTCCAGGAACAGCGGGCCGATGAGTTTCAGGATGTTCTTTTCGCTGGTGTAGTGCGCGCCCAGGTTGCGGCGGGCCTTGGCGTCCATCACCGACTGGAACATCGAGCCGAAGATGGCCGGGCTGATGCGGCTCCAGTCCAGCGCGCTGGCGTCCAGCAACAGGCCGCGCATCTGCGCGTTGAAGTCCGCCAGCGGCAGGAGTTCCTCGAACAATCTGCCGTTGACGTAGGGCAGATCCGCCAGCTGTTCGTCCAGTGTGGTCTGGCGTTTTTCCGGCGCGGTGTTGAGCACCTGGAAGATGCGCCCCACCCACATGCCCAGGTCGGCGCCATCTTCGCTGGTGCGCTGGGAAATCAGGTCGTGGAAGCTCTGGCGCGGGAAGATGCCGGTGTCATCGGCGAACAGGCAGAACAGCAACCGCACCAGCAGCAGTTCCAGCGCGTGGCCATCAAAGCCGGCGGCCTTCAGCGCATCGTGCAGCCGGCCCATGCGCTCGGCGGCCTGCACGTTGACGGGGTCTTCTTCCTTGTAGGTGCGGGTCTGGTAGCCGCTGATGAAGCCGAAGCGGCCGATCTGCTTGTGCAGCTCGGCCAGCGCGAAGTCGCTGCGCTCGCCGGTTTCCAGGTCGTGCAGGCGGAAGCGCTGGAAGTCCGACACCAGCACGAAGCGCGGCAGCTCGGCGTCCTTGAGGCCGGCGAAATAGTCGGTGGCCTGCTCGAACGCGGCGTCGAGGTCGCGGCCTTCGCTCTTGTGTTCGGCCAGCATCACCCCGGGCCAGAACACGTCGATGCGGCCGTGGCTGCTGCCGCTGAAGCGCTGCGCCTTCTGCTCGAATACCGCCACCCGCCGGCGCTTGACCCCGAAGACTTCGAAGAACGCGTTCCAGAAGCTCTGCGCTTCGGCGCGCTCGCTGGATTCCCCGGCCCATTCCCTGGCGAAGGCGCGGGCGCGCTCGCGGATTTCATTGAGACTCAGCGGCATTGGTTCCCTCCGCCGGGCAGCATAAGCCACCCCGCGCGGTGCGGAACATGCAGCGGATTGTCGAAACCACGACCAATGGCCGGTTCAGCACGACCCGCGAGCCGCTAGGCTGCGGGCTTCGCCCAATCCGCAGGTGCGCCATGCGCAAGCTCGTCCCGCTGCTGTTCTGCCTGTCCACCGCCAGCGCGTTCGCGCAGAGTGCGCCGCCGCCGGGCGACGTGCCGCTGCTGGATGCGCTGGGCCGCGCGCCGCAGGCCGCCAACATCGAGCGCGACGTGCGCACGCTGGTGGGCTTCGGCACCCGCCACACGCTGTCGGACACGGTGTCCACCACGCGCGGGATCGGCGCGGCGCGGCGCTGGGTGTTCGACGAGTTCACCCGCATTTCCAAAGCCTGCGGCGGCTGCCTGGAGGTGCGCTACGTCAGCGGCACGGTGCAGGGCGAGCCGCGCATTCCGGGGCCGGTGGAGGTGGTCAGCGTGATCGCGATCCAGCGCGGCAGCGTGGATCCGAACCGCTACGTGATCATGAGCGGCGACATCGATTCGCGGGTCAGCGACGTGATGGACGCGACCTCCGACGCGCCCGGCGCCAACGACAACGCCAGCGGCCTGGCCGGCACGCTGGAGGCGGCGCGGGTGCTGAGCAAACAGCGTTTCGCCGGCTCCATCGTGTATGCGGCGCTGGCCGGCGAGGAGCAGGGCCTGTTCGGCGGCAAGTTCCTCGCCGAGCAGGCCAAGAAGGAAGGCTGGCGGGTGGAGGCGGTGCTGAACAACGACATGATCGGCAACAGCCGCGGCATCGACGGCGTGCACGACAACGTCACCGCGCGGGTGTTCTCCGACGGCATCCGCGCCAACGAAACCGCGGAGGAAGCGCGCGCGCGCCGCTTCACCGGCGGCGAGCTGGATTCGCCCAGCCGCAACCTGGCCCGCTACATCGCGCGGATGGCGGCGCATGTGCCCAATCTCGAGGTGATGCTGGTCAACCGGCTGGACCGCTTCGGCCGCGGCGGCCACCACCGGCCGTTCAACGACCTGGGCTATCCGGCGGTGCGGGTGATGGAAACCCACGAGCACTACGACCGCCAGCATCAGGACCTGCGCACCGAGACGGACGCGCAAGGGCAGCGCCGCGTGTACGGCGACACCATTGCCGGCGTGGACTTCGGCTATGCCGCCAAGCTCACCGCGCTGAACGTGGTGGCGCTGGCCGGCATGGCCGCCGCGCCGCCGCCGCCGGCGGACGTGCGCATCGAAGGCGCGGTGAGCGCCGACACCACGTTGAAGTGGCAGCGTCCCGCGCCCGCGCAGGCCGCCAACCTGGCCGGCTACCGCATCCACTGGCGGCTGACCACCGAGCCGCAGTGGACGCGCAGCCGCTGGGTGGGCAACGTGGACACGGCGACGCTGCAGAACGTGGTCATCGACAACTACTTCTTCGGTGTGTCGGCGGTGGCGAAGGATGGCAGCGAAAGCCCGGTGGTGTTCCCCGGCGCGGCGGGCAGCTTCGGCGGGTACTGACACCCGTTTCCGCTATCCTCCGCCCATCGTTCGGGGGACACCGATGGCCCATTCGCAATTCGACCTGCTCACGCAGCGCCGCTTCCTGCCGTATTTCACGGTGCAGGCGCTGGGCGCGTTCAACGACAACGTGTACCGGCAGGCGATCATCGGCTTGCTGGCGTACATGGCAGTGAGCAGCAGCGAAATGGGGCTGTACGCCAATCTGGCGCCCGCCATCTTCATCCTGCCGTTCTTCCTGTTTTCCGCCAGCGCGGGGCAGATCGCGGCGCGGATGGAGAAACAGAAACTCATCGTGATCACCACCTCGATGGAGATCGCGATCATGTCGCTGGCGGCGGTGGGCTTCCTGTTGCAGAACATGACGGTGCTGCTCATCGCGCTGTTCTGCACCGGCCTGCAGTCCACCTTGTTCGGGCCGGTGAAGTATTCGATCCTGCCGTCGGTGCTGAAGCCGGAAGAATTGACCGGCGGCAACGGGCTGGTGGAGATGGGCACCTCGCTGGCCATTCTGTTGGGGATGATTGGTGGCGGGCTGATCTTCCAGGTGGCCGGCAGCCACGGGCCGCAGGTGGCGGCGGTGGCGGTGATCGCGATGGCCATTGCCGGCAACACGGTGGCGCGGCGCATTCCGAAAGTGGATGCCGGCGATGCGTCGCTGCAGGTGGACTGGAACATCCTGCGCGCGTCGCTGCGCATCTGGGCGCTGACCCGGCAGCGGCTGGCGGTGCGCAACGCGGTGCTGGGGGTGAGCTGGTTCTGGTTCGTGGGCACCATTCTCACCGCGCAATTGCCGGTGTATGCGCAGGCCAACCTGGGCGGCACCCAGAACCTGTACATCTTCGCGCTGGCGCTGTTTTCGGTGGGCGCCGGCATCGGCTCGATGTCGTGCGAAAAGCTGTCGGGCCGCACCGTGGAAATCGGGTTGGTGCCGCTGGGCGCGTTCGGCATCAGCGCCTTCCTGCTGGACCTGTATTTCGCCCGCCCCGGGCAGGCATTGGCGGCGGGCCTGAGCCTTGCGCAGTTCATCCACGCCGCCGGCAGTTGGCGGATCATGCTGGACCTGTGTGGCGTGGGCCTGTTCACCGGCTTCTTCGTGGTGCCGCTGTTCGCGCTGATCCAGAGCCGCACGCCGAAGGCCGAGCTGGCGCAGGTGATTGCCGGCATGAACATCCAGAACGCGATGTTCATCGTGCTGGCGGCGCTGATCGGAATTGCGGTACAGCGTTATCTGGGTTGGACGATCCCGCAATTGTTCCTGGCGCTGGCGATTGCCAATACGCTGGTGGCGCTGTGGATTTTCACGATCGTGCCCGAGTTCCTGATGCGCTTCCTCAGCTGGCTGCTGGTGCGCACGCTGTACCGGCTGGAGCTGCACGGCATCGAAGGCGGCCCGGATGACAAGCGTGGCGTGCCGAACGAAGGTGCGGCATTGCTGGTGTGCAACCACGTCAGCTACATGGATGCACTGATCCTGTCGGCCTGCCTGCCGCGACCGGCGCGCTTCGTGATGTATTACAGGATCTTCAACATCCCGGTGCTGCGCTGGATCTTCCGCACCGCCA
Organism: Lysobacteraceae bacterium; assembly: GCA_028868545.1. GTDB lineage: Bacteria > Pseudomonadota > Gammaproteobacteria > Xanthomonadales > Xanthomonadaceae > Thermomonas. The sequence goes on from JAGWUF010000020.1 coordinate 4,405, forward strand.
AGGCGATCCCGATCGCCGGTGCGCGCGAGAACCCGGAGGTGATGCAGCGCGCATTCGATGCGGTGGATGCGGCGCTGGCCGAGGGCGAGCTGGTGTGCATCTTTCCCGAGGGCGCGCTGACCAGGGACGGCCACATCGCGCCGTTCAAATCCGGGGTGGAGAAGATCCTCGAACGCGCCGCCGCGCGCGGACAGGTGGTGCCGGTGGTGCCGATGGCGCTGCGCAACATGTGGGGCAGCATGTGGAGCCGGCGCGACGGCAGCATGCACCGGATGCGCATCCCGCGCCGGCTGCGCGCGCGCATCGAGGTGCACGCCGGCGTACCGGTGGCGGGCGATATGGCCAGCGCCGAATTGCTGGAAGCGCGGGTGCGGGCGCTGCGCGGGGATGCGGCGTGAAGGCGCAGGCCGGTTCGCGGAACACCCCGCATTGACATGGATTGACATGCCCTGTCGCTGCGGCGAGCATCCGTCACGGGGAGTGCTTGCACCATCGCCGATTCACCCATCCCGCACCGCATGCCGATGCAGCACGCGGCGTCATCACTGAACGTGTGTCCGAATTTCATTTTTCGAATTCCATTTTTCCCGGGAGTCTCATGAATACTTCGCAAGACGTCGTGCCCAACAACCTGGTCTGGGCCATCCTGGCGACGCTGTTCTGCTGCCTGCCGCTGGGGATCGTCTCGATCGTCTACGCGGCGAAAGTCGATGGCCTGCGCGCCGCAGGCGATCTGGCCGGCGCATGGGACGCGTCGCGCAAGGCCAAGACCTGGGCGCTCTGGTCGGCACTTTCCGGTCCGGTGCTGATCATCATCTGGTTCATGTTCTTCGGCGGGCTGGCCATGCTGGGCGCGATGACCGGCAACCACTGACCCATGTCCGTCGCTGCCAGCATCCGCGCCTGGCCGGCATGGCGGCGTGCGCTGCCTTCCGCCGTGCTGGCGGCGGGGGCAGCCGGTGCCGCACTGGTGCTGTCGCGGCTGGATCCGTTCGCCAGCCACAGCGTGTTGCCACCCTGCCCGCTGCATGCGCTGACCGGCCTGTACTGCCCCGGCTGCGGCAGTACCCGCTGCCTGTACGCATTGCTGCATGGGGATCCGGCGTTGGCGCTGTCGATGAACCCGTTGCTGGTGCTCAGCCTGCCATTGCTCGGGTTGATGGCGCTCAATGCCGCCGGCTGGCGTCCGGCCTGGCTGTCGCCACTGATGCGGCAGCTGGCCCGGCCCAAGCCATGGCTGGTGGTGCTGGTGGGCTTCGCCGTCCTGCGCAACCTCCCGCTTTATCCCTTCAGCCTGCTGGCCCCGGGTTGAAGGGCGCAGTCGTGCGTGCATCGTGTTCGTCCAGCCAACTGCGAATCACATGCCGCGCAATCGAGATCGGCGAGGACAGCACGATGCCCGTGCCTTCGCCGTCGGCATCCTTCCAGTCGCGCTCCAGCCCGGCGCGCACCTCGTCGGCGCTGAACCAGCGTGCGTCTTCCAGCTCTTCGCTGGCGCGCGGCGTGTCAGGCTCGGCATGCGCGATGAAGCCCAGCATCAGCGAGCCGGGAAACGGCCACGGCTGCGAGGCGAGGTAGCGCGCACTGTGGGTGCGCACGCGCACGCCGGTTTCCTCCATCACTTCGCGGGCCACGGTTTGTTCCAGGGTTTCACCGGGCTCGACGAAGCCGGCCACCACCGACCAGCGCCGCGCCGGCCAACCTGCTTGCCGGCCCAGCAGCAGGCGCTGGCCGTCGGTGATGGCGGCGATGATGGCCTGGTCGGTGCGCGGGTAGTGTTCGCTGCCGCAGGCTGCGCACTGGCCCAGCCAGCCGGCACGGACGAAGCCCAGCGCGCCGCCGCAGGCCGGGCAGAACCGGTGCTGGCGATGCCAGTGTTGCAGCGCCCGCGCCTGCGCGAACAAGGTGGCCTGCCACGCCGGCCAGTGTGCGGCGGCCTTGCGCAAGTCAATGGAGGGTGCGGCGGCCAGCCCCAGCTCTGCAGCCTCGGCCAGAAACCACGCACGCCCCTCGCGCAGGCCCAGGAAGGTTGCCGATGGCAACCGCCCGGCAGCGGCCGGCGCGGCGATCTGGCACAGCGCGCCGACGGCATCCACCACGGCGCGGCCATCGGGCTGCAACGCGATGATGCCGGCCTGCGGCCAGGCCGCATCCAGCGCGGCGGGGTCGTCGCGCAGGTGGTCGGCGCGATCCAGCGCGCCATCGACGAAGGCAAACGGCGACACGGCCGGCATGCCCGCCTCGCTCACACGGTGAAACTGCTGCCGCAGCCGCAGGTGGTCTTGGCGTTGGGGTTGCGAATCACGAACTGCGCGCCGGACAGCGACTCCACGTAATCCACCTGCGCACCCAGCAGGTATTGCAGGCTGAGCGGGTCGACCAGCAGGGTGGCGCCATCGGTCACGATGGCGATGTCGTCCTCGTTGCGGCCTTCATCGAACTCGAACCCGTACTGGAACCCGGAACAGCCACCCCCCTGGATGTAGGCGCGCAGGCTGAGCGCGGCATTGCCTTCTTCGGCCACCAGCTCGCGCACCTTGGCGGCGGCGGCGGCGGTGAATTGCACGGGGGCGGGCGGCAATCCGGCGGCGGATTGTTCCAGAACGACGATATCCATCCGTCCAGCATGGGGTGCGTCGGGGTTCGAATCAACCATGTCCCGGTGGCGGCTTTGCCGATTCCGGTGCCGGCGGAATCACGCTGCTCCAGGTGAACGAATTCTCCACCGCCGTGCCCTCTTGCGGCTGCAGATGCGCGATGACCCGCACCGGCTTCAAGCCGCGGGGCAGCACGATATCGCCCCCGACCTGCTGGAAATACTTGAAAGAGTACGCAACCCCGGGGGCATGGGCCTGCTGGCGCAAGGCGTTCCAGTCCAGTCGGCGCATGTGCTGGCCATCGGTGGCTTCCAAGGCCAGCCACAAGGTGCCGGTGTTGATTTCACCACGGCTCAGGGTCTGGGTCAGGGTGGCCACGAAATGCCACAACTGCGGGTCGCTTTGCGGCTCCAGCTTCAACTCCTGCACGGCCAGGCCGCGACGCTGCCCGGTCGGGCCGACCAGGCGCTCGTAGAACGCCACGTCCGCGCGCAGGCCGGCCACTTCCTCGTCGCGTTCGGCCAGCGTGCCCTGCAATTCGGTGTTCGCTTGCCGGCTGATCTGGTCGGAGCGTGCCAGGGTGGCCACCCGCTGCTCCAGTTCGGCAATCTGCCGCGCTTGTTCCGCCAATGTTTCCCGCGCATTGGCCGGCTGCGGAGCAAAACTGCGCCAGGCACCCCAGCCGCCCAGCACCAGGGCCAGCAGCACCAGCAGCAGCTTGGCCAGCTGCGGATGGCCGCTTCCCTTCATGCGGGAGACATGGCGTGGCGGGTGCATGCGGCCGATATCGCATCCCGGCCTTGGCCGCGTCAAGCATCCCTGCCGTTCCAGCCAGCGGAAGAGGCCTGCATCTTGCATTGCCGAAGGCCGCAATTTCCTGCGATTTGCGTCAAACTCCCACGATGGAGACCCATCACATCGCCCCCGGCCGCGCGCCCTTCTGCACTGCACCGGGGTGCGGAGAGGCTGCGGGCCATCCAGCAAGCCGCGAATGGTATCGTCTGGCGGAGACCGGAGCATGAGCACAGCCACCATGACCGCGGGCGCGAACAACAGCCCCTATCGCGTCCTGATTGTCGAAGACGACCGCAGCCAGGCCCTGTTTGCCGAAGCGATCCTGCGTGGCGCCGGCATGCAGGTGGAAGTGGTGGCCATTCCGGAGCGGATGATGGAGGCGCTGGAGCGCTTCGTCCCGGATCTGGTGCTGATGGATCTGCACATGCCCGGCACCAGCGGCACCACCTTGACCGCGCAAATCCGCGAGCACACCCAGTTCTCGCACACCCCGGTGGTCTTTCTCACCGGCGACCAGGATCCCGAGCGCGAGCTGGAAGCGCTGGAAAAAGGCGGCGATGATTTCATTCTCAAGCCGGTGCGGCCGCGCCACCTGATTGCGGCGGTGCAAAACCGGATCCGGCGGGCACGTGTCCTGCATGACAGCCTGCACAACAACGGCATCAGCGACCGCAACGCGGTGACCGGCCTGCATACCCGCCAGGCCCTGATGCAGGCGCTGGCCACCCAGCTGCTCAACCGCAGCCCCGGCGGCGCGCTGCTGATGGAACTGGGCAACCCGGTGGCGCTGCGCAACCGCTATGGCTATGCCGCGCTGGATGGGTTGTTCAATGCCGCGGGCCAGCAGCTGTGCGGCTTGCTGGGGCAGTCCGCGATCGCGGCCCGGCTGAGCGACAACGGCTTTCTGGTGGTGGTGCGCGAGCTTGGTGCAGGCACGCTGGAGGGCTTCGCCCGGCGGCTGCGCGACGGCATCGGCTACCACGCTTTCCAGATCGACGACGACCCCCTGCGGCTGCGCTGCACGATCGGGTATGCCAGTTTCGAGCACGGCTTCCAGGACGCCGGCGCGGTATTGGCCGCAGCCGAGGACGCCACCCGCGAGGCGCACGCCCTGCCCGCGGGGGTGGCGGGCTATGTCCCGCCCGAGACCAGCGCCTCCGACGGCCTGCTGCAGGAACTGCGCGATGCACTGGCGCCGGGCGGGCAAGGCCTGTATCTGGCATTCCAGCCGGTGGTGGCGGTGGCCGGTGGCGACGAGGCGCAATTCCAGGTGCTGGTGCGCATGCACGGAGCCGATGGCAGTGTGCGCAAGGCCGCCGATTTTCTCGCGGCGGCGCAGGCCGCCGGCCTGCTGGCGCAACTCGACCGCTGGGTGATGGAACGCGCCCTGGCCCTGCTGCAGCAACGCCGCGCGGAAAGTCGCCCGGTTCGCCTGTATGTGTCGCAGGCCCCGCGCACCCTCGGGCAGGACAACTACGCCGACTGGCTGCAGCAGGCGCTTGCGCGCGCCGGGGTGGACGGCCCGTCACTGGTCATCGACATCCGTCAGGAGGATGCGGTGGTGCATACCGTCTTGCTGCAGCAATTCTGCGAACAGCTGGTGCCGGCCGGGGTGCAGTTCTGCCTGAGCCAGTTCCGCAGCAACGAGGACGGCAACCAGCTGCTGCAGATGCTGCCGCTGGGCTACCTGCGGCTGTCCTCCGATTTTGCGCAGCAGCCGCTGCCCGCCGCCCTGCACGACGAGATGCGGGTGGCCATCGAACGGGCGCATCGGCTGGGCCTGCAGGTGATCGGCCAGGCGGTGGAAGACCCGCAAGCTGCCGCCGCGCTGTGGGTGGCCGGTATCGACTACATTCAGGGCAATCTGGTACAACGCCCCGAGCAAGCCCTCGACTTCGACTTCCAGAGTGCGGCCTTGTGAACAACGGAACATTCGATGGCTTGACCTTGTTGACCACACGCTGGCTGGCCCTGGGGGCTGCAGCCGGCGCCGCGCTGGCGCTGGCCGTGAGCCAGATGGGCGTGCAGGGACCGTGGCAGATCATCGCGCTGATCCTGGCGTTGCTGGCCTTGTTCGCCACCACGGCGCTGGCGTGGTCGGCGCGCTCGCGTGAGCAGGCCTTGATCAACCAGTCCGCGCGCACCCGCGAGAAAGAAGCCGAAATCAGCATGCTGCAGGAGGAGATCGACCGCCACACCGCGCTTGAGATCGAGTTGACCCGCGCCAAACAGGTCGCCGAATCCGCGGTGATGGCCAAGGGCGAATTCCTGGCCACCATGAGCCATGAAATCCGCACCCCGCTGAACGGCATCATTCCGATGCTGGACCTGCTGTCCACCACCAAACTCAGTCTGGATCAGCAGGAGATCCTCAAGACGGCAACCGCCTCCGCCCAGCAACTGCTGCGCATCGTCGACGACATCCTCGACTACTCGAAGCTGGAAGCCGACCGACTGGAACTGGAAACCACGGGCTTCAACCTGCGCGAGCTGCTGGGCAGCGTGATCACGCTGATGGAACGCTCGGCCGAGGCCAAGAACCTGCACCTGCGGCTCAACATCGACACGTCGGTGCGGCTGCCGGTGCGCGGGGATCCGGTGCGGCTGCGCCAGATCCTGAGCAATCTGGTCAGCAATGCCATCAAGTTCACCGAACGCGGCAACGTCACCGTCAATATCCGCCGGCTGGGTGAAACGGCGGCGCAACACATGCTGCGGTTCGAGGTGCAGGACACCGGCATCGGCATCGACAGCGCCACCCAGGCCAAGCTGTTCCAACCCTTCAGCCAGGCCGACGCCTCCACCACCCGCGTCTACGGCGGCACCGGTCTCGGGCTGGTGATCTCGCAACGCATCGTCTCGCTGATGGGCGGGCGCATCGGGGTGGAATCCGAGCCCGGCCGCGGCTCCACCTTCTGGTTCGAGATCCCGCTGCTCAAGGTGCAAGGCGACATGCCGGCGCAACAGATCGACCTGCATGGCGGGCGCGTGCTGCTGATCACCCTCGATGCCCGCCTGCGCATGCGCCTGACCATGCTGCTGCCCAACTGGGGGCTGCGGGTCACCGCGGTGGAGAACACCCACGATGCGCTGGAGCGCCTGCGGCAAGCCCATACCCAGGGCGAGCCGTGGACGTTCTCGGTGGTGCTGGCGGATCTGACCAGCATCCGCAGCACCGCGGTTTCGCTGGCGCGCAACATGGAGCGCAAGCAACAATATGGCGACGTTCGCCTGGTGTATCTGCGAGGTGATGACGCCACCTCCCTGGAACTTCCCGTGACATCCACCATCATCCCCCGCAATTCAGAAGATGCCGACCTGCGCGCGGCGCTGTCCGCTTCCGGTGTTGCCTGGGGGCAACAAGACCCGCATCCGGCCCCCGCAGCACAAAAGCCCATGGACGAAATCCCGAGCAAACCGCGCATCCTGCTGGTCGAGGACAACCCGGTCAATCTGATGGTGGCGCAGCGCCTGCTGCAGGTGCTGGGTGCCGAATGCGACACCGCCGGCAACGGCCAGGTGGCACTGGAGAAGCTGGATCAGACCAATTTCGACCTGGTGCTGATGGACTGCCAGATGCCGGTGCTGGATGGCTACAGCGCCACCCGCCGCTGGCGCGAGCTCGAGCAGGAGCGCCAGGCAACACGCCGCCTGCCGATCGTGGCGATGACCGCCAATGCGATGGCCGGCGACCGCCAGAAATGCCTGGATGCCGGCATGGATGACTACCTGGCCAAGCCGGTGACACGGGTGGAACTGGAGCAGTGCATCGCCCGCTGGAAAAGCAGCGCCATGGCGGTGCCAGAGGCCACGCCTTCGGCCGAACAGCTCAGTTCGCGCTCGCCGTCGGTGCTGGATCTGCAGATCCTGAATGAACTTCGGGACGTGCTGGGCGGCGAAGTGGACAAGATCATCGCCGTGTATCTGGAAGATGCACCGCGGTTGATTGCGCAGCTGGAACGCGCGGCGGTGAACGTCGACCCGATTGCCCTGCGGGTGACCGCACATACACTGAAATCCTCCAGTGCCAATGTCGGCGCGATGACGTTGTCCGATGCTGCCCGCGACCTGGAACACGCCGCCCGCGACGGCACCATGACCCAGCCGGGCGCGGCAGTGGCACGCATCGTCACCGAATTCGCGCAGGTCCGGGTGGCCTTGCGGGCGATGCTGTTCCGCAACACCCATTGACCCTGCCGGCACACGCCGGCAAGCCGCCCGGCGTCAGCCCCGATACCGGCAGCCCGAGCTGCAGGTTTCGTGCACCACCACTTCCGACAGCAACGGCACCTGCGGTTTCAACCGCACCCAGATCCACATCGCCAACTGTTCGCTGGTGGGGTTTTCCAGCCCCGGGATGTCGTTGAGGTAGTGGTGATCGAGCTGCTCGTAGATCGGCAGGAAGGCCGCCTTCAACTCGGCAAAATCCATCACCCAGCCCAGTTGCGGGTCGGGCTCGCCACTGACATGCAACTCGACCCGGAATGAATGCCCGTGCAGACGCGCGCACTTGTGCCCGTCCGGCACGTTGGGCAGGCGATGCGCGGCTTCGAGGGTGAACGACTTGAAGATGTCCATGGGCTTGGCGTCACGCTGCGGCAGAAACCAGAAACCCCGCCAGGCCGCGGGGTTTCGAAGCACTTCGCGTTGGTGGCTATGGGTGGACTCGAACCACCGACCCCAGCATTATGAGTGCTGTGCTCTAACCGGCTGAGCTACATAGCCAACGCTGAGCCGGACATTATCCGGATCGTTGATGCTTTCGTCAATTCGCCCCCGGGCGCTTGCCCGCCTCGCGTTCGACTGGCACAGTCGGGGCAGACAACTATCGAGGTCCGCATCGTGATCGATCCGGACGGTTTTCGTCCCAACGTGGGCATCGTGCTGATGCACGAGGATGGCCGGGTGTTCTGGGCGCGGCGCGTGCGCCGGGACGGTTGGCAGTTCCCGCAGGGCGGCATCAATACCGACGAAACCCCGCTGGAAGCGATGTATCGCGAACTGCGCGAGGAAACCGGCCTGCAGCCGGAGCACGTCGACGTGCTGGGGTCCACTCCCGGCTGGCTGCGCTATCGCCTGCCGCCTCATGCCATTCGCCACCGCGACCGGCTGGTGTGCATCGGCCAGAAGCAGGTCTGGTTCCTGCTGCGCTTCCGCGGCCTGGAAGGGGATCTGAAACTGGACGCCACCGCGACACCGGAGTTCGATGCCTGGCGCTGGGTGGAATTCTGGTATCCGCTGGCGCATGTGGTCACCTTCAAGCGTGGCGTCTATGCCCGCGCACTGGATCACCTCGCCCCGCTGGCGCGCGCGGTGGCCGGCTTGCAGGCGGTGCCGGCGCCAGCCGCCAGCCTGCTGCCGCCGGTTCGAACCAGCGCCCCGCGCGGGCGCTGACCCGGCCAAACTGAATAGGCAGCAACCGTTTGTCGGAGCAATGTTGCATTGCAACATTCGCCGACTTATGCTGCATCGCACAAACCGGCAAACCCTGCCGGACAACAACGCAGGAGACCGCCATGTACCAGTTCAACGATCAGTTCAGCAAAGCCGCCACCCAGTTCGCCGACGTGGCCGCCAACGTCAACCGCCTGGCGCTGGAAAACGCCGAGAAGGCATTCGGCCTGCAGCTGGCCACCCTTGAGGAAACCGTCAATGCCAGCTTCGCCTTCACCGGCGAGCTGCTGCAGGTGCGCGACGTCGACGGCCTGAAGGCCGTGCTGCCGAAGGGCGTGCAGGTGGCCCGCGCGAATGCCGAGCGCAGCTTCGGCACCGCGCAGGAAGTGTTTGCCAACACCGTGAAGACCAATGAAGCGATCGGTTCGCTGGCCAAGGCTCAGTTCGAGCAGGCTGGCGCGCAGGTCAAGGCCGAAGTCGAGAAGGCCACCAAGGCCGCCTCGAAGGCCGCCAAGTAATCCCTCCCCCGGGACAGTCGCCGGCTCGCTCCCCCCTCGATTCGGCGCAACCATGGCCCGGCAGCTTCGGCTGCCGGGTTTTTTCGTGTTTGCAACCCCTGCCTTCCGGCAGATGCATGTCCACGCCGAGGCGAGGACAATTCTGCACCCATAAGTACATTATCAATGTACGATTGCGAATTCTTCTCTCTCGTATTTACTTCCCGGATCGCCCCCATGTCTGCCCAAGCTTCCAATCGCCCCCCCAAACCCGCCCTGCGTTGGGTCCTGATGTTGGTGGCCGTTGCCGTGGTGTTCGGCGGCGTGTTCGGCATCAAGGCGTTCTTCGCCAAGAAAACCAACGACTTCTTCGACAACATGCCGCAGCCGGCGGTGCCGGTGTCGGCACAGACCGCCGGGACACAGCAGTGGAATGCCGGTGGCGAAGCGGTGGGCACGCTGGTGGCAATCAACGGCACCAATGTCACCACTGAAGCGGGCGGCGTGGTGCGCCAGATCAGCTTCGACTCCGGGCAGCCGGTCAGTGCCGGCACCGTGCTGGTGCGGCTGAACACGGCCAATGAAGACGCCACGCTGAAAGCACTGGAAACCTCGGCCAGGCTGGCCGATGTGCAGGCGCAGCGCTGGCAGGCGCTGGGCAAGGACAAGCTGGTCTCGCTGGATGATGTGCAGACGCGTACCGCCGCCGCCGCCAATGCGCGTGCACAGGTGGAAGCACAGCGCGCCCTGATTGCGCAGAAGACCATCCGCGCGCCGTTCTCGGGCGTGCTGGGCATCCGCCAGATCAACCTGGGCCAATACATCGCGCCGGGTGCGGCGATCGTGTCGTTGCAGCAGCTCGACCCGGTATACGTGGACTTCACCCTGCCCGAACAGATGATCGGCCAGCTGGGCGCAGGCAATACCGTGCAGGCCACGGTGGACGCGGTGCCGGGGCAGGCCTTCGAGGGCAAGATCACCGCCGTGGAACCGCAGGTGGATGCCAGCACCCGCAACTTCAAGGCCCGCGCCAGCTTGCACAACCCCGAGGGCAAGCTGCGCCCGGGCAGCTTCGCCAAGATCAGCTTCGGGCTGGGCGTGGCCAGCGAGGTGGTGGTGATTCCGCAAACGGCGGTCAGCTTCAACCCCTATGGCAATGCGGTGTTCGTCATCACCGCGGAGAAGCGCAAGCCGGGCGAGACCGACGCCACCGGCAAGCCGCTGACCGGCGAGAAGCTGGTGGTGAACCAGCGCTTCATCAAGACCGGCACCACCCGTGGCGATCTGATCGCGGTCACCGACGGCCTCAAGCCTGGCGAGCGCGTGGTCACCGCCGGCCTGCTGAAACTGCGCAACGGCAGTGAAGTGACCATCGACAACAAGGTGCAGCCGGCCAGCGACAGCAAGCCGCACGTGCAGAACCGCTGACCGCCCGCCTGTTTCGCCCTGCCATCCACCCTTCCCCGCCTGCGGGGAAGCGGGAGAAAACGATGAAATTTACCGACATCTTCATCAGGAAGCCGGTGCTGGCGATGGTCGTCAGCCTGTTCATCCTGTTGTTCGGCCTGCGTGCCTTCAGCGAAATGAACGTGCGCAAGTATCCGGAAATGCGCAACGCCGTGATCAATGTCAGCACCACGTATTTCGGTGCCGATGCCGACTTGATCCAGGGCTTCATCACCACGCCGCTGGAACGCGAGATCGCCAGCGCCGAGGGCATCGATTACATGACCTCGACCAGTGCGGCCGGGATGAGCACCATCCAGGCCTACATCCGGCTGGACAAGAACCCGAACGAAGCGCTCACCCAGATCAGCGCCAAGGTCAACAAGATGCGCGGGCAATTGCCGCCGCAGTCGGAAGACCCGGTGATCGACCTGAAGCAGGGCGAGAGCATCGCCGGCATGTACCTGTCGTTCGCCAGCGATCGTCTGGACGGCAACCAGATCGGCGACTACCTGACCCGCGTGATCCAGCCGAAACTGGTCACCGTGGCGGGCGTGCAGAGCGCCGACGTCATGGGCGCCGGCAACTTCGCCATGCGCATCTGGCTGAAGCCGGAGAAGATGGCGGCATTGAAGGTGACCGCCAGCGACGTCAGCACCGCGCTGCAATCGAACAACGTGCTGGCGGCGGTCGGCTCGACCAAGGGCCAGATGGTGGCCATCGACATGACCGCGCGCACCGACCTGCGCAACGCCGACGAGTTCCGCAAGCTGGTGGTGCGCGAACAGGATGGCGCGATCGTGCGGCTGGGCGACATTGCCGACGTGGTGCTGGGCTCCGACAGCTACGGCACCTCGGTGCGCATCAATGGCGGCGACACCGCCACCTTCATGGCGATCAACGTGTCGCCGGACGCCAATGCGCTGGACGTGATCAAGGCGGTGCGCAAGGTCTGGGACAACGAGATCATCCCGCAGCTGCCGCAGGGCATGCAGGCCGGCATTCCGTACGACAGCACCGAGGCGATCCAGGACGCGATCAGCGAGGTGATCCGCACGATCGTGGAAGCCCTGCTGATCGTGATCGTGGTGATCTACCTGTTCCTGGGCTCGTTGCGCAGCGTGCTGATCCCGGCGATCTCCATCCCGCTGTCGCTGGTGGGCGGGATGTTCCTGATGTTGCTGATGGGCTTCACCATCAACCTGCTGACCTTGCTGTCGATGGTGCTGGCGATCGGGATCGTGGTCGATGACGCGATCATCGTGCTGGAGAACATCCATCGCCACATCGAGGAAGGCATGACGCCGATGGACGCCGCGCTGCGCGGCGCGCGCGAGCTGGCCTGGCCGGTGGTGGCGATGACCACCACCCTGATCGCGGTGTACCTGCCGATCGGCTTCCAGGGCGGCATGACCGGCGTGCTGTTCACCGAGTTCGCGTTCACCCTGGCCGGCGCGGTGCTGCTGTCGGGCGTGATCGCGCTGACGCTGACGCCGATGATGAGCTCGCGCATCCTCAAGGCGCATGACCCGGATCATCCGAAAGGCAGGTTCGAACTGTGGCTGGACACCCGCTTCGACAAGCTGCACCACGCCTACCAGCGCCGCCTGCACGGCGCACTGGAAACCAGGTCGGTGATCGCGGCGTTCGGCCTGATCGTGCTGGTCAGTTGCGCGTTCCTGTACTTGGGCGCGCCCAAGGAGCCGGCGCCGATCGAGGACGAAGGCTTCATCTTCTCGGTCGCCAGTGCCGACCCGGTGGCCACCCTGGATTACGTGGAACGCTATACCCGGGAGATTTCCAGATTCACGCGCGGCATTCCCGAGATCAAGGAAACCTTCCTGATCAATGGCGGCATGGGCGGTGGCGGTGGCGCCAGTCCCAGCGCGATGGCCGGCTTCGTGCTCAAGCCGTGGAGCCAGCGCACCCGCTCCACCAACCAGGTGTTGCAACAGGAATTGCAGCCGAAATTGAACGAGATCACCGGCCTGAAGGTGTTCGCGATGGTGCCGCCGTCGCTGCCCAGTGCGGGCGGCGGCGGCGGTGGCGGCGAGTTCATCGTCGGCGGCGTGGGCAGCCTGCAGCAGTTGTCGGAGTTGTCCGACGCGATCCTCGCCAAGGCCTATGCCAGCAAGCGCTTCATCTTCCTCGACAAGGACCTGAAGATCGACAAGCCGCGGATCGAGGTCAACATCGACCGCGACAAGGCGGCCACGCTGGGCATCGACATGCGCACGCTGGCGGCCGACATGTCGGCGATGCTGGCGGGCGGCTACAGCAACCTGTTCTCGATGCAGAATCGCTCGTACCGCGTCATTCCGCAGGTGCAACGCAAGGATCGCCTGAATGCCAGCGACCTCGAGAACTACTACACGCGCACCCGCGACGGGAAGCTGATCCCGCTGTCCACCCTCGTGACCCTGAAGGAAAGCGCACAGCCGCAGTCGCTGAAGCGCTTCCAGCAGCTCAATGCGGTGTCGATCATGTTTGCCCCGCGCCCCGGCGTGAGCAAGGGCGAGGCCCTGGCCATTCTCGACCAGGCCGCCAAGGAGGTGCTGCCGCAGGGCTACAGCGTGGACTATGCCGGCGAGTCGCGGCAGTTCAAGCAGGAAGGCACGGCGATGCTGATGACCATGGCGCTGGCCTTGATCGTGATCTTCCTGGTGCTGTCGGCGCAGTTCGAGAGCTTCCGCGACGCGCTGATCATGCTGCTCACGGTACCGATGGCGATCTGCGGTGCACTGCTGGCGCTGAACGTGTTGGCGCTGGTGGGCGGCATCCTGCAGGCGATGGGCATCGAAGCCTTCCCCGGCATGAGCATCAACATCTACACCCAGGTGGGGCTGGTGACGCTGGTCGGCGTGATTTCCAAGCACGGCATCCTGATCGTGGAGTTCGCCAACAAGCTGCAGATCGAGAAAGGCCTGAGCAAGCGCGAGGCGATCGAGGAAGCCACCGGCATCCGCCTGCGCCCGGTGCTGATGACCACCGCCGCGCTGGTGTTCGCGATGATCCCGATGCTGATGGCCAAGGGCCCCGGCGCCGCCTCGCGCTTCTCGATGGGCGTGGTGATCGCCTCCGGCATGACCATCGGCACCTTGTTCACCCTGTTCGTGCTGCCGGCGTTCTACCTGTACCTGGCCCGCGACCATGCGCACGCCCCGCAGGCGGATGCGGATGCGCCGCATCACCAAACGAACCCCATCCCCACCCAACCCTCCCCTTGAAGGGGAGGGCTTTGAGCAGCCCAACCTTCGCCTTGATGACGAAGGTTTAAGCCAACATCGGCAGCCGTAGATACGGTGCAAGCAGCGCCGGGGCTGCGCCCGGCGCATGCGGCAGCACGCCCCAGCACGGGGCCGGCAGGCGTGCGCGCAGCATCGCGAGGTTGTCTTCCACCCGCGCCATCGCCGGGTCGATGTGCGAGGCGATCCAGCCCGCCAGGTGCGCGCCGTCATCCACGATGGCGCGTGCGCTGAGCAATGCGTGGTTGAGGCAGCCCAGCCGCAGCCCCACCACCAGCACCACCGGCAGCCGCAGCGCGCGCACCAGGTCGACCTGCATCATGGTTGCCGACAGCGGCGCGGCCCAGCCGCCCACACCCTCCATCACCAGAGCATCGGCGTGGTCGCAGGCGCGCGCATGCGCGGCGAGGATCGGCAGCAGTTCCACCGTGATGCCGGCATCGCGCGCCGCCAGCTCGGGGGCCAGCGGATGCTCCAGCGCGAACGGGTTGCAGTCGGCATAGGCCAGGGCATGGCTGCCCGCGGCCAGCAGGGCCAGCGCATCCTCGTTGCGCCACTGGCCATCGACGCGTTCGCAGCCGCTGGCCACCGGCTTCATCCCCACCGCGCGCAAACCGTGGCCACGCAAGGCGTGCAGCAGTGCGCAGCTGGTCAATGTTTTGCCGATGCCGGTGTCGGTGCCGGTGACGTAAACCGAGAACATGCGCCCGCTGCCTGTCGTGGAATGACCCCATGGTAAGCCCGGTGCGACGAGTTGCTACACTCGCCGCATGAGCTTCAAGACCCAGAGCCTCGTCGGCAGCAAACCAGAGCAATACACGCAACTGCTGGTGCAGGCGCAAGCGCTGCTGCATGGCGAGCACGAGCGGATTGCGAATGCCGCCAACCTGTCCGCGTTGGTGTACCACGCGCTGCCGGATCTGAACTGGGTGGGCTTTTATTTTTTCGACGGCAACGAGCTGGTGGTGGGCCCGTTCCAGGGACTGCCGGCTTGCGTGCGCATCCCGCTGTCCAAGGGCGTGTGCGGCGCTGCCGCCAGCACCCGCACCACCCAGCGCGTGGAAGACGTGAACGCGTTCCCCGGCCATATCGCCTGCGATTCGGCATCGCGCTCCGAACTGGTGGTGCCGCTGTACCGGGGCGATGCGCTGCTGGGCGTGTTCGACCTCGACAGCCCGCTGCCCGCGCGCTTCGATGCCGACGACCAGCGCGGCCTGGAAGCCATCGCCAACGCCTTCCTGGAGGCGCTGGCATGACCGTGAAAATGCGCAACATCGGCCCGAAGTCGGCGGCCTGGCTGCGCCAGGTGGGGTTGCGGTCGCTGGAGGACATCGCCGCGATCGGCACCGTCGATGCCTTCATGAAGGTCCGTCGCGCCGGCTTCAAGCCCGGCCTGAACCTGCTGTACGCGCTGGAAGGCGCGCTGCTGGACTGCCACTGGCAGGAAGTGCCCGAGGCCCGTCGCAGCGCGCTGGTGCAGGCCGCCGAGGCCGCCACCGCGCTGCTGCCGCCGCCGCGCCACCGGCCGGCGGCAGCCCCGGTCACCACCACCCATCACGATGAAGGGGCGGCACCGGCGTTTGCGCTGTTCGATGACGACCGCCAGGCCGGTTCGGAATTCCACTCCGGCGACTGAGCCGCCAGCCACCTGCGTGGCTGGGCTAGAATGGCCGCGTTCGAGGTGATCCAACGGCATCTGCCAGCGGATTGAAACGGGAAGCCGGTGACGATGCCTGCGTGCATCCAGTCCGGCGCTGCCCCCGCAACGGTAAGCGAGACAAGTCCGACATCGGCCACTGTGCGCGCATCCTGTCGATGCTGGCATGGGAAGGCGTCGGACGGGACATCGAAGGATGTCCGCCCGCCAGCCCGGAGACCGGCCTTGGACACGTCTGGTTGCGATGCGGAGGGCATTGCGCGGTCCCGCGCATGCCGTTGCCGCAGCGCTGCCCGCGTCCGTCCCCCGCACCACAGCCGCCCACCACACCCTGGGCGCGCGGGCGTGCGCGCCGGAGACTTCGCAATGCCACTCTGCAATCCTTTGTTCCGCCTGACCGCACTGGCCACCGCATTGGCCACCGCCCTGCCCGGCATCGCCCTGGCGCATGGCGACGATGCCACCGACCTCGACAAGGTCATCGTCACCGCCACCCGCACCGCCACCACGGTGGATGCCGCGCTGGCCGCGGTGGACGTGATCGACCGCGCGCAGATCGACGCCAGCAGCGCGCGTTCGCTGCCGGAACTGCTGCGCGGCCGCGCCGGCATCACCCTGGTCAACCAGGGCGGGCTGGGCAAGCTGTCCACGCTGTTCCTGCGTGGCACCGAATCGGACCACACGCTGTTCCTGATCGACGGCGTGCGCGTGGGCTCGCCCGCCTCCGGCCTGACCATGCTGCAGGACCTGCCGCTGGCGCAGATCGAGCGCATCGAGATCGTGCGCGGCCCGCGCTCTTCGTTGTACGGCGCCGACGCCATCGGCGGCGTCATCCAGATCTTCACCCGCCGCGGCGCGCGCGAGGGCATCAACGGCCACGGGCGCATCGCCGCCGGCAGCCACGGGCTGCGCGAAGCCTCGGCCGGCGTCGACCTGCGCGGCAAGCGCGGCGGCGTGGGCGTGGACGTGGCGCACCAAGGCACCGACGGCATCAATGCCTGCCGCGGGTTTTACGATCCGGCCACCTGGGCCGGTGCCGGCTGCTTCATCGTGCCGGGCACCCACCTGGACCGCGACGGTTACCGCAACAGCAGCGCCAGCCTGCGCGCCGACTTCGCCGCCAGCGATGCCTGGCAGTTCGATGCACGCGCCACCCGCGCGGAGGGCCACAACGACTACGACGGCGACTACGTCGACAACTCCGACATCGTGCAACAAACCGTGGGCGGCAGCGTGCGTTTCGTGCCATCGCAAGCTGTGCAGCTGAAGTTGACGCTGGGCCGCAATACCGACGATTCCAGCAGTTCTCTGGGCAACAGTTTCAGCAACCGCTTCGTCACCACCCGTGACAGCGCGAGCCTGCAAGGTGATTTCACCGTGGCGCAAGGCCAGGTGCTGACCGCCGGTTACGATTTCCTGCGCGACCGCGCCAACGTCAGTGACAAGTGGTCGCCGTTCCACGCCGCGCGCGGCAACCGTGGCGGCTTCGTGCAATACCAAGGCCGGCTTGGGACAGGCACGTTCGGTACGCAGGATGTGCAGCTGAGCCTGCGCCACGACAACAACGACCAATTCGGCGGCAAGACCACCGGCGGCATTGCCTGGGGCGTGGATTTTGCCGGCAACTGGCGCGCCACCGCCAGCTACGGCACCGCATTCAAGGCCCCCAGTTTCAATGAGCTGTACTACCCCGGCTTCAGCAACCCGCTGCTATTGCCGGAATCCTCGCGCAGCAGCGAGCTGTCGCTGGGCCAGCACGGCAAGGACTGGCAATGGCAGGCGCATGCCTATGAAACCCGCGTCGACAACCTGATTGCCTACGACGCCAGCAAGGGCAAGCCGGGCAATGTGGAACAGGCACGCATCCGCGGGCTGGAGCTGACCGCCAGCGCGACGCTGGGCGAATGGGATCTGCGCGGCCAACTGGGCTGGTTGCAGGCACGCAACCTGAGCAATGGCTTCCTGCATGGCAAGCAGCTGGCACGCCGGCCCACCCGCAGCGCGCGGCTGGATCTGGACCGCAACATCGGCAATTGGGGCTTCGGCCTGAGCGGCATCGCCGAAGCCGCCCGCTGGGACGATGTGGCCAACAGCCTGCGCGTGGGCGGCTACGGCACGCTGGATGGCCGCGTGTCCTGGCGCTTCGCCCCCGGCTGGACGCTGCAAGCCAACCTGATCAACGCCTTCGACAAGCACTACCAGACCAGCGCGTGGTACGCGCAGCCGGGCCGCGAATACACGCTGAGCCTGCGCTGGCAGCCGCAATGAGTTGAGGAGGGCGGCACCGCAAGGACGCGCGCAGGGATGCGACGGGGCCCGGCAGGAATGCCGGGCCTTTTTGTGTTCGTTGTCAGGGTTTGGATAGCGGGCTGGCCGCCCCTCTTGCGAAGCAGGCGGGATGCGCACATCATTGTGAGTAATTGATTACTCACTTCCGGAATTCCGATGACCCTCCGCCCCCGCCCGCTGCCCGCCGACGAACGTCGTGCCGCCACGGTGGACGCCGTGATTGCGCTGGCCGCCGAACAGAACCCCGGCGACATCACCACCGCCGCCATCGCCCAGCGCATGGGCCTGACCCAGGGCGCGCTGTTCCGGCATTTCCCGAGCAAGGACGCGATCCTCGAAGCGGTGCTGGGCTGGGCCAGCGAACGCCTGCTGGCGCAACTGGATGACGCGGCCACCGCAGCCCGCAGCCCGCTGGCGGCACTGGAGGCGATGTTCATGGCCCACGTCGGCTTCGTCACCCGCCATCCGGGTGTGCCACGCATGCTGTTCGGTGAACTGCAGCGCCCCGGCGACACCCTTCCCAAGCGCATGGCGCAGACCCTGACCCAGGGCTACGCACAGCGCCTGCGCGGGCACCTGACGGCGGGTATCGCGCGGCAGGAACTCGACGTCACGCTGGACGTGGACGCCGCCGCCACCTTGTTCATCGGCACCGTGCAGGGACTGGTGATGCAGTCGCTGATCGCCGGCGACGTGACGCGCATGCACCGCGACGCGCCGGGCGTGTTTGCCATCTATCGCCGCGGTATCCGGAGCCTGTCATGAGCCTGCCCGCCCTGTCCCGCCGCACACTGGCCCTGTTGGCGGTCATCATCCCGCTGCTGCTGCTGTTCGTGTACGTCATTCTGCGTTCGGGCCCGCTGGCCCCGGTGGCGGTCACCACAACGTCGGTCAGTACCCGCGCGATCACCCCGGCGCTGTATGGCATCGGCACCGTGCAGGCGCGCTACAGCTACAGGATCGGCCCCACCTCCGCCGGGCGTTTGCAGCGACTGGACGTGCATGTGGGGGATGTGGTCAAGGCCGGACAAATGCTGGGAGTGATGGCCCCGGTGGATCTGGACGACCGCCTGGGCGCGCAGCAGGCCGCCATCGCCAGCGCGCAATCTTTCTTGCAACAGACGCAGGCACGCCAGCGTTATGCGCAGGCGCAGGCGCAGCGCTACACGCAACTGGCGCAGCAACAGTTGGTCAGCGTGGAAACGGCCTCGGCGCGCAAGCAGGAGCTGGATGTGGCCAATGCCGCCTTGAATGCCGCCCACGACGACATCCGCCGTCTGCAGGCGGAGCGCAATGCGGTGCAGGCGCAACGCGGCAATCTGGCGTTGCTGGCACCGGTGGACGGGCTGGTGGTGGCGCGCAACATCGACCCCGGCACCACGGTGGTGGCAGGGCAGTCGGTGGTGGAAATCGTCGATCCCGCCAGCCTGTGGGTGGATGCACGCTTTGACCAGATCAACGCCGGCGGGCTGGCTGCGTCGCTGCCGGCCAGCATCCTCCTGCGCTCCGGCGAGGGGGTTGCGCAGCCTGGACGCGTGCAGCGCATCGAGCCGGTGGCCGACACCGTCACCGAGGAGACCCATGCCAAGATCGTGTTCGACACCCTGCCCGCGCCGCTGCCACCGCTGGGCGAACTGGCGGAAGTCACGGTGCAGCTGCCGCGCGAAGCCGCCATGCCGGTCATTCCGAATGCCGCCATCCGCACCGTCGGCGGCCAGCGCGGCGCGTGGAAGCTGGTCAATGGCGAACTGCAGTTCGCGCCGCTGGCGCTTGGCCGCAGCGACCTGAACGGCAACGTGCAGGTGCGCAAGGGACTGCGCGGCGGTGAACAGGTGGTGGTGTACAGCGAAAAGACCCTGAGCGCGAAAACCCGCATCAAGGTGGTCGAACGGATCACGGGCACCGCGCCATGATCAGCCTGGCCGGCCGCGACATCCTGCACGCCTGGGGCAAATTCCTGTTCACCGGGATTGGTCTGGGCCTGCTGATCGGGGTCACCCTGATCATGGCCGGCGTGTATCGCGGCATGGTGGATGACGGCAAGGCGCTGCTGGACAACAGTGGTGCCGACCTGTGGGTGGTGCAGCGCGACACGCTGGGCCCGTATGCGGAATCCTCCAGCCTGCCGGACGACCTGTGGCGCGACATCCACGTGCTGCCCGGGGTGGCGCAGGCCGCCAACGTCACCTACCTCACCATGCAGGTGCGGCAGGGCGAGCGCGACGTGCGGGCGATGGTGGTCGGCATCGCCGCCGGCGCACCCGGCTCGCCCGGCTGGCCGCCGCAGCTGGTGGCGGGCCGGCAGATCACCCGCGGCCATTACGAAGCGGTGGCCGACCTTGCCAGCGGTTTCCGGCTGGGCGATGTGGTCAAGGTGCGCCGCAACCACTTCACCGTGGTGGGGCTGTCCCGGCGCACGGTGTCGTCCAGCGGCGACCCGATGCTGTTCATCCCGCTGAAGGATGCGCAACAGGCGCAGTTTTTGAAGGACAACGACGCGATCTTGATGCAGCGCCGGCGCACCGCCGACAACCCCGCCTTCAACCGCCCCGGCGTGCCCGGCCTGCTGGAGGCGGTGACTGCCTCGCAAAGCAGCAACAGTTCGGTCAACGCCGTGCTGGTGCGGCTGGCACCGGGCCATTCAGCGGACGAAGTGGCCGCACCGATCCGGCGCTGGAAGCGGCTGACCGTGTACGACCGCCCGCAGATGGAGGCGATCCTGATCGGCAAGCTGATCGCCACCTCGGCCAGGCAGATCGGCATGTTCCTGGTGATCCTGGCGGCGGTCAGCGCCGCCATTGTCGCCTTCATCATCTACACCCTGACCATGGACAAGATCCGCGAGATCGCCGTGCTCAAGCTGATCGGCACCCGCAACCGCACGATCGCCTGGATGATCCTGCAGCAGGCGCTGGTGCTGGGCGTGATCGGCTTCGTGGTGGGCAAGATCAGCGCCACCTTCGCCGCGCCGCTGTTCCCCAAGTACGTGCTGCTGGTGCCCGGCGATTCGGTGCTGGGCTTCTTCGCGGTGCTGCTGCTGTGCGTGGCGTCCAGCGTGGTCGCCATCCGCATGGCGCTGAAGGTCGATCCGGCCGAAGCGATCGGAGGCTGACATGGCAGGCACCGGCATCCGCATCGAAGGCTTGCGCAAGCAGTACGGCAGCGGCGACACCGCGGTGCTGGCGCTGAAGGACGTCAACATGCAGGTCGCGCCCGGCGAAGTGGTGGGGCTGATCGGCCCCTCGGGCTCCGGCAAGAGCACGCTGCTGAAAAGCCTGGGCGCGGTGATCGACCCCAGCGCCGGGCGCATGCAGCTGGGCGACGAGGTGATCTTCGACGACGGCTGGAAAGTGCGCGACCTGCGCGCGCTGCGCCGCGACAAGATCGGCTTCGTGTTCCAGGCCCCCTACCTGATCCCGTTCCTCGACGTCACCGACAACGTCGCCCTGCTGCCGATGCTGGCCGGCGTGCGCAACGCCGAGGCGCGGGCGCGCGCGCTGGAACTGCTGGCCGCGCTGGACGTGCAGCACCGCGCGCGGGCGATGCCGGCACAGCTGTCCGGCGGCGAGCAGCAGCGCGTCGCCATTGCACGCGGGCTGGTCAACCGGCCGCCGGTGATCCTCGCCGACGAACCCACCGCGCCGCTGGATTCCGAGCGCGCGCTGGCGGTGATCCGCTTGCTCAACGACATGGCCCGGCGCTTCCAGACCGCGGTCATCGTGGTGACCCACGACGAGAAGATCATCCCCACCTTCAAGCGCATCTACCACATCCGCGACGGCGTGACCTTCGAGGAAGCCGGCGAAGGCCGCGACTTCGACTGATCGCGCCGCAGCAGCAGGCACGCCCGGACACCGGCGGTTGCGCGCCGCGCGCGCGATACTGCCGGCGGTCACGCGTGCACGGCTGTCCGCTGCGTGCCACCATGCATGGCCGTCTGCCTGATGACACCGCGATGTCCGATCTCGATACCCTGCGCACGCGCGCGCTGCAGGCCGCACGCCAGGCCTATGCCCCGTATTCGCAGCTGCGCGTCGGCGCCGCGCTGCGTTCGGCCGCAGGCGGTGTCTACATCGGCTGCAACGTGGAGAACGCCTCCTACACCCTCGGCAACTGCGCCGAGCGCGCCGCCATTGCCGCGGCGGTGCAGGCCGAAGGTGCCGGTTTCCGGCTGGCCGCCATCGCGGTCACCGCCTTCGATGCCGCCGGCAACGCGCTGCCGATTTCCCCCTGCGGCGGCTGCCGGCAGGCGCTGGTGGAATTCGGCGAAGACGCGACGGTGAGCTTCCGCCAGCCCGACGGACAATGGCTGGACGTCGCCGCAGGCGCGCTGCTGCCGCACCGTTTCAGCTTTCCCGCCGGCTAAAGCCAGCGCCACGCCGGCACGCTGGCCGGCGCGTCCTCGCCCAGCGTGAACGCCACCCGCACCTGTGCCACCGCGCGCTCGGCATCGGCTTCGCTGCGCGCGTGCACGATGGCCAGCGGCGCATCCCGTTCGATCCGCTGGCCGCGTTCGGCCACATCGGACAGCCCCATCGCCGGGTCGATGGCCGCGCCCGGCACGCGTCGGCCGCCGCCCAGGTCGACCACGCATTCGCCCAGCGCGCGCACGTCGATGGCGGCGACGAAGCCGGCCGCTTGCGCCTCCACCGTGCGCTGCACCGGTGCCTGTGGCAGCGCGTGCGCGAACACGTCGGCCGGGCCGCCCAGCGCCGCCACCATCCGCGCGAAACGCTCCGCCGCCGCGCCGCTGTCCAGCGCCTGTTCCGTGCGCCGCTGCGCATCGGCAGCGTCCTGCGCAATGCCGCCCAGTCGCAGCAATTTTTCCGCCTGCGCCAGCACCAATGCACGCAACCGCGGGCAGTGCGGGCGGCCCGCCAGCAGGTCCAGCACCCCCTGCACCTCCAGCGCGTTGCCGGCGGTGCGCCCCAGCACCTGCCCCATGTCGCTGAACATCGCCGCCAGCTGCAGACCGCTGCCTGCCGCCACCGCCTGCATGCGCGCGGCCAGCGCCTGCGCATCGGCTTCGGCCGGCGTCTGCGCGCCGCTGCCGGTCTTGATGTCCAGCACCAGCGCCTGCGCGCCGCCGGCCAGCTTCTTCGACAGGATCGAGGCCACGATCAACTCGGGCACGTCGACCGTAGCGGTCACGTCGCGCACCGCATACAGCCGGCGGTCGGCCGGCACCAGATCGGCGCTCTGGCCGACGATGGCGCAGCCGACCTCGCGCACCACCTTCGCCAGCCGCGCGGGGTCGAGGTTCACGTCATAGCCGGGCAGGCTTTCCAGCTTGTCCAGGGTACCGCCGGTATGCCCCAGGCCGCGCCCGGAAATCATCGGCACATACGCGCCGCAGGCCGCCAGCAACGGCGCCAGCGCCAGACTCACGCAATCACCGACGCCGCCGGTGGAATGCTTGTCCAGCACCGGGCCGGGCAGGTCGCGCCAGTCCAGGCGGCGGCCGGAATCGCGCAGCGCGAGGGTGAAGTCGCGGCATTCGGCAGCGTCCAGCCCGCGCCATGCCACCGCCATCGCGAACGCGCCGACCTGCCCTTCGCTCCACGCCTCGCTGGCGATGCCCTCGGCCAGCGCCTGCCACTGCGCGGCGTCGAGCCTGCGCCCCTCGCGCTTGGCGCGGATCAGCACGGCGGCGGGCCAGGTGTTCATGCGCAGCGCGCGCGGTGCAGGCCGCGCAAGAAATGGCGAAGCGACATCGAAGACACCCAGGCAGCCGACGACCGGCACCGTCAGCCTAGGCGCGGCGGCGCGCGCCGGCCTTGATCCAGGACAATCTTTAGTCGCCGCTTACGCCACCATGTTTGAACGATTTCGAACGGGGGCAACCCCCGTTGAACTCATTCCACCGTCACCGACTTGGCCAGGTTGCGCGGTTTGTCGACGTCGGTGCCGCGCGCCAGCGCGGTGTGGTAGGCCAGCAGCTGCACCGGGATGGCGTGAACAATGGGCGAGAGGATGCCGACGTGGCGCGGCGTGCGGATCACGTGCACGCCTTCGGATTCGCTGAAGCTGCTGTCGGCGTCGGCGAACACGAACATCTCGCCGCCGCGTGCGCGCACTTCCTGGATGTTCGACTTCACCTTCTCCAGCAGCGCGTCGTTCGGTGCGATCACCACCACCGGCATCTGCGTGTCCACCAGTGCCAGCGGTCCATGCTTGAGCTCGCCGGCCGGATAACCCTCGGCGTGGATGTAGGAAATTTCCTTGAGCTTCAATGCCCCTTCGAGGGCAATGGGATAGTGGGTGCCGCGGCCGAGGAACAGCGCGTGCTGGCGCGGCGCGAACTTCTCGGCCCACGAGGCCACCTGCGGCTCCAGGTTGAGCGCGTGCTGCACGCTGCCGGGCAGATGGCGCAGGGCCTCCAGCAGCTCGGCTTCGCGCGCCCCGTCGACCTTCCCGCGCAGCTTGCCCAGCGTGACCGCCAGCGCGAACAACGCCACCAATTGCGTCGTGAACGCCTTGGTCGAGGCGACGCCGATTTCGGCACCGGCGCGGGTCAAAAACACCAACCGGCTGGCGCGCGGGATGGCCGACTCCGGCACGTTGCAGATGGAAAGCGTTTTGTCCTGCCCCTGCGCCTTGGCGTACTTCAGCGCCTCCATCGTGTCCAGGGTTTCGCCGGACTGGGAGATGGTGACGATGAGTTGCTTCGGGTTGCCCACCACGCTGCGGTAGCGGTATTCGCTGGCGATATCGACCGCGCAGGGCAGGCCGGCCAGTGCCTCGATCCAGTAGCGCGCGGTCAACCCGGCGTAATAGCTGGTGCCGCAGGCGAGGATCTGCACCGACTCCACATCAGCAAGCAGTTGCGCCGCGTCCTTGCCGAACAGCGCCGCGTCGAAGCCGCCGGCATCGAGGATGCCCTCCACGGTGTCGCCGATCGCGCGCGGCTGCTCGTGGATTTCCTTCTGCATGAAGTGGCGGTACGGGCCGAGTTCCAGCGAGGCCAGCGACACGTCGGACACGTGCACTTCGCGCGCCACCGGCGCATCGCTGGCGTCGAACACCTGCACGCCGTCGCGGGTCAGCTCGGCGGTATCGCCCTCTTCGAGGAAGATCACCCGGCGCGTTGCGGAGACAATGGCGGAGACATCCGAGGCGACGAAATTCTCGCCCTCGCCCAGCCCGATCAACAGCGGGCAGCCCATGCGCGCGGCCACAAGCCGGGACGGGTCACGCTTGTCGATCACCGCCAGCGCATAGGCGCCGTGCAACTCCTTCACCGCCGCCTGCAATGCCGCCAGCAGTGATTTGCCCTGCGCACGATGATGGTGGATCAGATGCGCCACCACTTCGGTGTCGGTCTGCGATTCGAAGACGTAGCCCAGCGCCTGCAGGCGCTGCCGCTGCGCTTCATGGTTCTCGATGATGCCGTTGTGCACCAGCGCCAGCTCGCCGTGGCTGATGTGCGGATGCGCGTTGGACTCGGTGACCCCGCCGTGGGTGGCCCAGCGGGTGTGGCCGATGCCGAGGTGGGCGTCGAAGCCTTCCGCCTGCGCGGCCGCCTCCATCTCGGCCACCCGGCCGGTGCGGCGCACCCGGCGCACGTCATTACCCACCACCACCGCAATCCCGGCCGAGTCGTAACCGCGATATTCCAGCCGCTTCAGGCCCTCCACCAGCACGGGCACCACATCACGCTGGGCGATGGCTCCGACGATTCCACACATGCGGCATTGCTCCTGTCTCGACGCCGTGAAGTGTAACGGCGATGGCGGCCCCCGCGTCCGAACGGACATCGCAACCGTCCGGGCGGACACTGCCGGAAGAGTTTTTCGCCTTCAAAATCAAGAAGTTGCAAGTTGGCACGCCGATTGCTTATGCATCAGCATGGACACCTCATCGCCCAACACCTCCAGCACCCCCCGTGGCCGCATCCGCGATACCGCCGGGCAGGACCTGCGCATGAGCACGCCGACCGACACCGGCAAGCGCCGTGGTCGCCAACTGGGCCTGGCAGCCACCGGCATCGCCCTGCTGGCGCTGGTCGGCTGGGTGACCAGCGGCTGGCTGGGCGGCGCGAACTCCTATGACGCCGCGCGCCTACGCATCGCCACCGTCACCCGTGGCGACCTGGTGCGCGATCTCAACGCCGATGGCCGGGTGATCGCCGCCAACAGCCCCACCCTGTATGCCGTCGCCGCCGGCACCGTGCATCTGTCCATCGTCGCCGGCGACAAAGTCAAGCAGGGCCAGGCACTGGCCAGCATCGACAGCCCCGAACTGCGCAGCAAACTGGTGCAGGAAGAATCCACGTTGGCAAGTTTCGATGCCGCCGCCAGCCGCGCCCAGCTGGATGCGCAGATCACCCGCGCCAATGCCCAGCGTGCGCTGGACCAGGCCACCGTGGACCGCACTGCGGCCGCGCGGGATCTGGAGCGTTACCAGCGTGCGTTCGAGGGCGGCGCGGTGCCGAAGAACGATCTGAACCGCGCGCAGGACATGCTGAAGAAGACCGAGATCGGCCTGACCGCCGCGCAGCGCGATTTCCAATTGCAAAGCGCTGGTGCCGGGCTGGATGCGCGCAACAAGCAATTGCAGGCACAACGTCAGCGCGCGGTGGTGGATGAATCCCGTCGGCAGGTGGACGCCCTGACCCTGCGCGCGCCCTTCGATGGCCAGGTGGGACAGGTGCAGGTGCCGCAGGGCACGCAAGTGGTGGCCAACGGGCCGGTGCTGAGCGTGGTGGATCTGTCCAGGTTCGAAGTGGAGATCAAGGTGCCGGAAAGTTTTGCGCGTGATCTTGGTCTTGGAATGCCGGCACAGATCAGCGCCAATAACGCGCGCTACGCCGGCGAGATCGCGGCGGTATCGCCGGAGGTGGTGAATGGCGAAGTCACCGCGCGGGTGCGTTTTGCCAAGGGCAAGCAGCCACCGGGCCTGCGCCAGAACCAGCGCCTGTCCGTGCGCATCGTGATGGACACCCGCCGCAATGTGCTGATGGTGGAACGCGGCCCGTTCATCGAACAGGACGGCGGTAACGCGGCCTACGTGGTGAACGGCAGCAGCGCCGTGCGCCGCCCCATCCGTACCGGCGCATCGAGCTTGTCCAACGTGGAAATCCTCTCCGGCCTGCAGCCTGGCGACCGCATCGTGGTCTCCGGCAGCGACCAATTCGACAACGCGGACAAGGTCCGCATCTCCGGGAACTGAGCCATGCACACGTTCATCGCACTGCCCTCGCAATTCCACTGGACCTCCAGCCAACTGGCCGATGCCGTGCCGCGACGCCTGCACCAGCACGCCATCTTCCGGGCCGGGGCGCAGACCGCCGCCGCCAATGACGCACGCGCTTCCGCAACACGCGCCAGCAGCTACCTGCCAGCACCGACGGCACGCAGCCCCTTCCGCATCCGCTGAACGCCTCTCCATTTCCACGCTCGAACGCACCCAAGGACACCCCGCCATGCTGAACATGCACCAAGTCGCCAAGATCTACCGCACGGAACTGGTGGAAACCCACGCCCTGCGCGCGCTTGACCTGCAGGTGGCCGAAGGCGAATTCGTTGCCGTCACCGGCCCATCAGGCTCCGGCAAGACCACCTTCCTCAATATCGCCGGCTTGCTGGAAGACTTCACCGGCGGCGAGTACATGCTCGATGGCGTCAACGTGAAGGGCTTGAACGACAACGCCCGCAGCAAATTGCGCAACGAAAAAATCGGCTTCATCTTCCAGGGCTTCAACCTGATCCCCGACCTCAACCTGTTCGACAACTGCGACGTGCCGCTGCGCTATCGCGGGATGCCGGCGGCCGAGCGCAAGCTGCGGATCGAAGATGCACTGGGCATGGTGGGGCTGGGTTCGCGGATGAAGCACTACCCGGCGGAACTTTCCGGCGGCCAGCAACAGCGCGCCGCGATCGCCCGCGCGCTGGCCGGCAGCCCGCGCCTGCTGCTGGCCGACGAACCCACCGGCAACCTCGATTCGCAGATGGCGCGCAGCGTGATGGAGCTGCTGGAGGACATCAACGAACAAGGCACCACGATCGTGATGGTGACCCACGACCCCGAGCTGGCCGCGCGCGCGCAGCGCAACGTGCACATCGTCGATGGCATGGCCACCGACCTGAGCGTGGAATCCACGATCTCCCGCGCGCACCACGCCGCCACCGCCTGAGGACACCATCATGTTCGGCTATTACCTCACCCTGGCCCTGCGCAGCTTCAAGCGCAACAAGGCGCTGACGGCACTGATGGTACTCGCCATCGCGCTCGGCATCGGCGCCTGCATGACCACGCTGACGGTGTTCCATGTGCTGTCGGGCGATCCCATCCCGCAGAAGAGCGACCGTCTGTTCTATGTGCAGATGGATCCGGAAAGCATGCAGGGCTATCGCCCCGGCGGCGATCCGCAGGATCAGATGACGCGCTTCGACGCCGAGGCGCTGCTGCGCGAGAAACGCGCCGACCGCCAGGCCATGATGACCGGCGGCAACGTGGCAGTGATCCCGGGACGCTCCGGCCTGATGCCGTTCCGATCGGATGCTCGCTACACGAGTGCCGACTTCTTCCCGATGTTCGATGTCCCGTTCCTGCACGGCAACGGCTGGGGCGCGAAGGAGGATGCCGCGCGCGCGCGGGTAGCGGTGATCTCGCACTCGCTCAACCTGCGGCTGTTCTCCGGCGCCAACAGCGTGGGCAAATCGCTGCGGCTGGACCAAAGCGATTTCACCATCGTCGGGGTGCTCGATGACTGGAGACCGACGCCGTCGTTCTACGACATGAACCAGGACAGCTTCGGCGAGCGCGAAGACGTGTTCCTGCCGTTCTCCACCTCGCGCGACCTGAAGATGGGCCGCAACGGCAGCATGAACTGCTGGGGCGACAGCCGCGGCGACAACACGTCGGTGAATGCTCCCTGCGCCTGGATCCAGTACTGGGTGGAACTGGGTGGTGTTGACAAGGTCGGCACCTACCGCAACTACCTGGGCAATTATTCGGAACAGCAACGCAAGGCGGGCCGCTTCGAACGCCCGACCAACGTGCGCTTGAGCAACGTCATGCAGTGGCTGGTCTACAACAAGGTGGTGCCGGCCGACGTGGTGCTGCAACTCTGGCTGGGCTTCGGCTTCCTGCTGGTGTGCCTGGTCAACACCGTTGGCCTGTTGCTGGCCAAGTTCCTGCGCCGCAGCGGCGAGATCGGCGTGCGCCGCGCGCTGGGGGCATCCCGCATGGACATCTTCAAGCAATGCCTGATCGAAGCCGGCACGGTGGGCCTGGCGGGTGGCGTCGTCGGCCTGGGGCTCTCGCTGCTGGGCCTGTGGGCAGTGCGCATGCAGCCGGCCAGCTACGCCAAGCTCGCCCACCTCGATCTGGGAATGCTGCTGATCACCTTCGCGTTGGCCATCGTCGCCAGCCTGCTGGCGGGGTTGCTGCCGGCATGGCGGGCAATGCAGGTAACGCCGGCCATCCAGCTCAAATCGCAATGACCCGGCTGTTCCTTCTCCCTCCGGGAGAAGGTGGCCCGAAGGGCCGAATGAGGGTTCGGCGCAATCCTGCAGTCTGAACCTCCGCATCCTACCGAACCCTCACCTCAACCCCTCTCCCGGAGGGAGAGGGGCTTCAAGCCTCGGAGAACACCATGGAAATCCGCCCCATCCTGTCCACGCTTGCGCGGCACAAGACCGCTGCCGCACTGATCGTGGTCGAAATCGCACTGACCTGCGCGATCATCTGCAATTCGCTGTTCATGATTGGCGACCGCGTCAGCCAGATCAACGAACCCAGCGGGATCGCCGAGAGCGAGTTGCTGCGCATCCAGCTGGCCAGCAGCGGCAGCGATGACAATGCCACCGCGCGCACCCGCACCGACCTTGCCGCACTGCGCGCGATCCCCGGCGTCAAGGACGCCACGGTGGTCAACCAGGTGCCGTTCGTGAACGCATCCTGGAACAGCGGCGTCCGCCTCACTGCGGAGCAGCGGCAATCCTCCCTCGTCGCCACTACCTACATGGCCGATGAGCATTTCCTGAGCACGTTCGGCAGCCGGTTGATCGCCGGTCGCGGCTTCAACAGCGACGAGTTCCTGGATTTCGAGACCATCGACAAATCCGCAGAGCCGTTCGGCATCCCGGTTGCCATCATCACCCGCAGGATGGCGGCACGCCTCTACCCCGGCGTGCCAGTGGCACAGGCGGTCGGCAAAGTGTTCTACAGCTGGGGCGACAAGCCGACCCGGGTCATCGGGATCCTGGATCACCTGGTGCAACCCAGCTTGCAGGGCGGCCCCAGCGCCCGCGAGGACACGATGGTGTTCCCGCTGCGTGCGCACTACAACCTGGGCGGCAACTACGTGGTGCGCGCAAGCGCCGGACGACGCGACGAGGTGCTGAAGGCTGCCGTTGCGGCACTGCGCGCCAACGGCAATGACCGCATCATCATCGACGAGAACACCAAGAGCTTTGAAGCCCTGCGCAACGAGTTTTACCAGGCGCCGCGTTCGATGGCCTGGCTGCTGGGTGCGGTATGCGTGGGGCTGTTGCTGATCACCGCCCTGGGCATCGTCGGCCTGGCCAGCTTCTGGGTGCAGCAGCGCACCAAGCAGATCGGCATCCGTCGCGCGCTGGGCGCAACCCGCGGGCAGATCCTGCGCTACTTCCAGATCGAGAACTTCCTGATCGCCAGCATCGGCATCGTGCTGGGCATGCTGCTGGCGTTCGGCTTGAACCAGTTGTTGATGAGCAAATACGAGCTGCCGCGCCTGCCGTTGCCGTACCTGCCCGCCGGTGCCGTGACCCTGTGGCTTCTGGGCCAGCTTGCGGTACTGGGGCCCGCCCGCCGCGCGGCCTCGGTCTCGCCCGCCATCGCCACGCGCTCGGCCTGATCGGCCCCTGCAATCGCACACTACAATCGCGCCCATGCCCACCATCCTTGTCATCGACGACAATCCTTCCGTCGGCACCGCGCTGGACGTCCTGTTTTCATTGCACGACATCCGCACGCTGTGCGCGCAATCACCGGAACAGGGGCTGGACATGCTGGCGCGCGAGCCGGTGGACCTGGTGATCCAGGACATGAACTTCGTTGCCGACACCACCTCCGGCGAGGAGGGCGTGGCGCTGTTTCATGCCATCCGCAAAGCCCATCCGGATTTGCCGGTGATCCTGCTGACCGCATGGACGCACCTGGAGGCCGCCGTGGAGCTGGTCAAGGCCGGTGCCGCCGACTATCTGGCCAAGCCGTGGGACGACCGCAAGCTGCTGGCCACGGCCAACAACCTGCTGGAGCTGGGCGAGTCGCGCCGCCAACTGGCGCAGGCACGCTCCAGCGAACGGCAGCGCCGCGGCACGCTGGAACGCGAATACGACCTGCGCGGCATCGTCTATGCCGACCCGGCCAGCGAAGCCACGCTCACCCTGGCCTGCCAGGTCGCACGCGCCGACATCCCGGTGCTCATCACCGGCCCCAACGGCGCCGGCAAGGAACGCTATGCCGAAGTGATCCATCACAACTCGATGGTGAAGTCCGGCCCCTTCGTTGCGCTGAATTGCGGCGCACTGCCCGGCGAGTTGATCGAAGCCGAGTTGTTCGGTGCCGACGCCGGTGCCTATACCGGGGCCAACAAGCCGCGCGAAGGCAAATTCGAAGCCGCCGATGGTGGCACCTTGTTCCTCGACGAGATCGGCACCCTGCCACTGGCCGGCCAAGTCAAACTGCTGCGGGTGCTGGAAACCGGCCGCTTCCAGCGCCTGGGCAGCAATCGCGAACGCAGCGTCAAGGTCCGCATCGTCAGCGCCACCAATGCCGATTTGCCCGCCTTGATTGCCGAGGGCAGATTCCGCGAAGACCTGTTTTACCGCCTCAACGGCATCGAGCTCAAACTTCCGCCGTTGGCGCAACGCCCGCGCGACATCCTGCCGCTGGCACGCCATTTCCTGCCTGCAGGCAAACCCTTGGGCGAGGATGCGACCCGCGCCCTGCTGCGTCACCCGTGGCCGGGCAATGTGCGCGAATTGCGCAACGTGATGCAACGCGCGGTACTGCTGGCCCGTGGCGATGCCATCAGCGCCGCCGATTTGGCATTGCCGATGGTTGCAGACACCGCACCGTCCGCTGGCGACGAGCCGGACCGCGCCACGATCGAAGCTGCATTGGCACGCAACGGTGGCGTACTGGCACAAGCCGCAGTCGAACTGGGAATGTCGCGGCAGGCCCTGTATCGCAGGCTGGACCGGCTTGGCATCGCGCGGGGCTGACATGCACTGGCTGCGCCGCCTGCCACTTGCCCCCCGCCTGCACGGCATCGCCCTGCTTGGTTGCACGCTTGCGGCGCTGGCCTGTGTCCTGCTGTCACGCTGGCTGTCGCCGTGGCTTGCCGCCGCGCTTGCCGGCCTTGCCAGCTTCGCGCTGATGGCCTTGCTGATTCGCCATGCACTGGCCCCCAGCCGTGCCCTGTTCCGTGCACTGGCCGGCACCGTGGGCAGTTATCGCGATGGCGATTACAGCTTCGGCATCGCCTGGGAAGGCGGCGGCGACCTGGGCGAACTGGTGGTCGCCCACAACGCATTGGGCGACACCCTGCGCGACCAGCGCCTGGCGCTGGTGCAGCGTGAATTGCTGCTGGACACCATGGTGCAGAACACGCCGGTGGCGATGGTGCTGGTGGATCCGTCGCGCCGCGTGGTGCTGGGCAACCTGGCCGCACGCCGCATGCTGGGTGAAGGCCGTCGGCTGGAAGGCCGTGCCTTCGATGCCGTGCTGGCCAACGCACACCCGGCCATGCGCGATGCCTTCGCGCGCGGCGGCGATGGCATGTTCAGCGTTGGCAGCGAGGACGACGAGGACATCTTCCATCTCTCGCGCCGCAGCTTCCATCTCAATGGCCGCGTGCACGAGCTGGTGATGCTGCGCCAACTCACCGCCGAGCTGCGGCGGCAGGAAGTGCAGACCTGGAAAAAGGTCATTCGCGTCATCAGCCACGAGCTCAACAATTCATTGGCCCCCATCGCCTCGCTGGCGCATTCGGGCAGTGAACTGTTGCGCCGTGGCCAGCATGACCGCCTGCCCACGGCATTGGCCACGATCGAGGAACGCGCCCGCCATCTGGAAGGCTTCATCCGCGATTACGCCCGCTTCGCGAAATTGCCCGCCCCCCGGTTGGAGCCGGTGGACTGGCAACGCTTCATCACCCAACTCCGCGCACAGGTGGAATTTTCCAGCGAGCTATCCCCGGAGGATGGCATCGCCCGGTTCGATGCCGCGCAGCTGGAACAAACCTTGATCAACCTGATCAAGAACGCGCACGAATCCGGCTCCGCCCCGGAGGACGTGCAACTCACGATACGCAGGTTGGCCGACGACTGGCGCATCGAAGTGCTCGATCGCGGCAGCGGCATGAACGAAGCGGTGCTGGCCAACGCGCTGTTGCCGTTCTATTCCACCAAGCGTCACGGCACCGGCTTGGGCCTGGCGCTGGCACGCGAAATCACGGAAGCCCACGGCGGCCGCATCGCCCTGCTCAATCGCGACGGCGGCGGGCTGTGCGTGGCGATGGTGCTGCCGGGTGATGGCCGCCCCGGTTGACTTCCCTTTCGAAGCGTCTTACGTTTATGACACTCCATCTTGCCATGCCGCCATGCCCACCGCCGACGTCCGCATCAATGCCCGCCTGACCGGCGACGATGCCCTCCGCTACCAGCAATTGCTGGAGCGCAGTGGCGGCTCGGCCTCGGATTTGCTGCGCGATGCCCTGCGCGAATACCACGCCATGCATCTGCGCCCACAGCGCGATCCATTGCAGCTGTTGGCCGGTTACATCGGCGGCGGCGACGGGCCCGAAGATTTGTCGTCCAACTACAAGGCCTATCTCACCGAAGCCCTCGACAGCAAGCTGCCCACGCGGGTGCAGGACGCGCCGTGATCCTGGCGGACAGCGGGTTCTGGATCGCCTTGGGCAGCCGGCGCGACCGTCACCATGCGGCTGCGCAATCGGCCTTGCAGCGCTATTCGGGCGAGGGGTTTGTCAGCACTTGGCCGGTACTCACGGAGGTCAGCCACATCCTGTTGGCGCGGGTGGGGATGGCGCAGGCATTGGCATTCATGGATGCCATCGCACAGGGGGCATGCAGCATTCCCGCGCCCCCCGATGACGCCCTAACCCGCGCCGAAAGCCTGATGCGTCGCTACCGCGACCTGCCAATGGATCTGGCCGATGCTTCCTTGGTGATCCTGGCCGAGCAACTGGGCGAAGGCCGCATCCTGTCCACCGATCTGCGCGATTTCTCCGGCTATCGCTGGAAAAACACCCTTCCGTTCACGAACTTGCTGCTGCCCTGATCGCTTGCTCGGCCTTGCGCCGGCCCGTGTAATGCCACCACGGCCGCGGTTCGCCCCCCTTGGCGAAATCCACCAGCGACAGGAACACATCGATGACGCAGGGGTCATGCCGTGCACCCGTCAGTCGGCACAATGCGTCATACATGTCCCACGCATCGCGCCCGGCCAGCTGCCGCGGCTCGTTGATCCCCAGCAAGCGCAGATCCGCCGCCGTCGCCGCCCCCACGTTGGGCAGGTCGGTCAGCGTGCGCACGGTGGCGCGGCGTACGCGTGCCGGATTCATGGCAGCTTCTTCAACGGCCGCTTCCAGCCATCCAGCGTGACTTGCGGCGCGCGCGTCAAGGTCAGCTTGCCCTCGGGTGCCGGCTTGCCGATGGTGGAGCCGGCACCGATCGTCGCCCCGGCGCCGATCGTGACCGGTGCCACCAAGGCGCTGTTGGAACCGATGAAGGCGCCATCGCCAATCGTGGTGGTGAACTTGTTCACTCCGTCGTAGTTGCAGGTGATGGTGCCGGCACCGATGTTGACGCCGCTGCCGATCACCGCATCTCCCAGATAGCTCAGGTGATTGGCCTTGCTGCCACGCCCCAGCGTGGCCTTCTTGGTTTCCACGAAATTGCCGACATGCGCGCCCTGCGCCAACACCGTGCCGGGGCGCAGGCGCGCATAGGGGCCGACATGCACATCGTCCTCGATGTGCGCGCCATCGATGTCGCAATGTGCCAATACCTGGGTGCCGGCGCCGATGCGCGCATCCTTGATGCGGCAGAACGGCCCCACGCGCACGCCATCTTCCAATACTACGTCCCCTTCGAACACCACATCCACGTCGATGTCGACATCGCGCCCGACCACCACAGTACCGCGAATATCCACCCGCTCCGGATCGATGACCCGCGCACCCTGCAGGCACAGCGCCTTCACCTGCCGGCGCTGGAAGGCGCGCTCCAGCTGCGCAAGCTGCCA
Organism: Lysobacteraceae bacterium; assembly: GCA_028868545.1. Lineage (GTDB taxonomy): Bacteria > Pseudomonadota > Gammaproteobacteria > Xanthomonadales > Xanthomonadaceae > Thermomonas. The sequence goes on from JAGWUF010000020.1 coordinate 39,584, forward strand.
AGGGTCGTTCGCTCCTTCTGTTTCCACCGGATCGGTCACGACCACAACCGCGGCAGCGGCAAACTCGCGCGCAGCGGCGGCAAACACGTCGGTCAGGTAATACTCGCCCTGCGCATTGTCATTGCGCAGTTGCGCAAGCCAGCGTCGCAGATCCTCGGCTTCGGCTGCGATGACACCGGTATTGACCAACCCGATTCGCCGCTGCGCTGCGTCGGCATCCTTCTGTTCGATGATGGCGGCAACATGACCTTCGGGATCGCGCACGATGCGCCCGTAGCCGGCGGGGTCTTCCAGTTCCGCAGCCAGCACCGCCAACTTGCGCGGCGAACCCAGCAAATGCTGCAAGGTCTGCGGCTGGATCAGTGGTACATCACCGTACAGCACCAGCACACGCGCCCTCTCGGGTATGGCCGGCATCGCCTGCTGCACCGCGTGCCCGGTCCCCAGCTGCTGCGCCTGTTCGGCCCAATGCAAATCTCCATCGGCGGCGAAAGCGGCACGCACCTGATCGCCGCCATGGCCGTAGACCACATGGATGCCGGCAGGGGACAGGGCCCGCGATGCCGCGATGACATGCGCCAGCATGGGTTTGCCGGCGATCCGTTGCAGCACCTTGGGCAACGAAGAGCGCATCCGTTTGCCTTCCCCGGCGGCCAGGATCACCACGTGCAACGCTGCGGACATGTTCGGAGCCTTGGATGGAAGTCATGGATTCTAGCCTGCGCCAAAGCTGCACGGCACGAAAGCCATGCATTCACGCCTCTGGATGCACGCGCCCGCCACAAAGAAAACCCCCGCAGCGTTGCACTGCGGGGGTTCGGGATAAGGCCCTGGCGATGACCTACTCTCGCATGGCAAAGCCACACTACCATCGGCGCAGCTGTGTTTCACTTCCGAGTTCGGGATGGGATCGGG
>JAGWUF010000021.1 GCA_028868545.1 Lysobacteraceae bacterium
TTGAGGTCGGGGAACTTGCGCGGGTCGCGGATGAAGAACACCGGGGTGTTGTTGCCCACCATGTCCCAGTTGCCTTCCTCGGTGTAGAACTTCAGCGCGAAGCCGCGGATGTCGCGCTCGGCGTCCGCCGCGCCGCGCTCGCCGGCCACGGTGGTGAAGCGGGCGAACATCTCGGTCTTCTTGCCGACCTTGGAAAAGATCGCGGCGCGGGTGTACTTGGTGATGTCGTGGGTGACGGTGAAGGTGCCGAACGCGCCGGAACCCTTTGCATGCATGCGGCGCTCGGGGATGACCTCGCGCACGAAGTTGGCCAGCTTCTCGTGCAGCCACACGTCCTGCGCCAGCAGTGGCCCGCGCGGGCCGGCGGTGAGACTGTTCTGGTTGTCGGGTACCGGCGCGCCGAAATCGGTGGTCAGGTGGCTGGGCTTGGGGGGATCGGTCGGCTTGCGCATCGCACAGACTCCTTGGGCGGGTGGAATGACCACTCTAGGAGCATTGAATGACGTTTGGAAATCGATAGTCGGGATCGGATCGATTGTCTCCGGCGATGCAGCAGGTGCCCGCGATCAGAATTCCGACGGGCCGTCGATGCGCCGGCCCCAGTCCTCCACCGCGCCCTGTTCCATGCGTCGTTCGAACAGCTTGCGATGCGAGGGCACCAGCGGCAGCGCCAGCGCGGGTTCCAGCAGGGCCGGATCGAGCACGCGCTGGAACAGCAGTGCGCCCAGCCGCTGCAGCGTCCAGTCCGGGTGCGGGCGTTCGGCCAGCGCCAGCACGTCGCCGGCACGCGCGCTGCCGGGCTGCAGCACGCGGTAATACCAGCCGCTGCGGCCGGTGGTCTGCACCCGGCGGGCCATGTCGGCCACGCCGAAGCGGTCGTTGAGTTTCCAGCACGGCTGCCGCCCCTGGCTGACTTCCAGCAGCGCGCCGCCGAGGCTGAAACGATCGCCGAGGCAGACCCCGGCTTCGGTCAGCCCGCGGGTGCTGATGTTTTCGCCGAACGCGCCAGGCGTTTCCAGCAGCGGCAGTGCGCCGAGTTCGTCGCGCCAGGTCGCGTAGTGGTCGAAGGCGTAGTGATGTACCGCCTTGTCCGGGCCGCCGTGGACGCGCAGGTCGCCCTGTTCGTCGCCCTCGATGCCGAGTTCACCGATGTGCACCGCGCCCGTCAGCGGCTGCTTGTCGATGCCGCTGCGCGTGCCGGGCCGGGTGTAGGCGCGGGCCCTGCCGGTCAGCAGCGCGTCCACGCGCACGGGCGGTGCATTCACGTCAGTGCCTTCAGCCGGTACAGCGCTTCCAGCGCCTGCTTCGGGGTCAGCTCGTCGGGGTCGAGGCCGGCCAGCGCGTCCAGCGCCGCGCTGGACGCAGCGAACAGGCCGAACTGCTGCGGCTGATCCAGCGCCGGCGCGCTCAGCGGGACGTGCGGTGCGTCGCGGCTGAGCGCTTCCAGCTCGGCCAGCCGCGTTTTGGCCTGCTGCAGCGCGGCCTTGGGCAGGCCGGCCAGCGCCGCCACCTGCAGGCCGAAGCTGCGGTTGGCCGGGCCCGGCCGCACCGCGTGCATGAAGACGAGTGCGTCGCCGTGCTCGACCGCATCCAGATGCAGGTTGGCGATGCCGCTGCCGGGCTCGGCCAGCGCGGTCAGTTCGAAGTAGTGCGTGGCGAACAGCGTGTAGCTGCGGTTGGCGGACGCCAGCTGGCGCGCCACCGCGTCGGCCAGCGCCAGGCCGTCGTAGGTGGACGTGCCGCGGCCGATTTCGTCCATCAGCACCAGCGACTGCGCGCTGGCGTGGTGGAGGATGTAGGCGGTCTCGCTCATCTCCACCATGAAGGTGGACTGCCCGCGGGCGAGGTCGTCGCCAGCGCCGATGCGGGTGAGGATGCGGTCGATCGGGCCGATGCTCGCGCTGGCCGCCGGCACGAAGCTGCCGATGCAGGCCAGCAGCACGATCAGCGCGTTCTGGCGCATGAAGGTGCTTTTGCCGCCCATGTTCGGGCCGGTGATGACGTACATGCGGGTGCCGCTTCCATCGGGCTCGCTGTCGAACACCAGGTCGTTCGGCTCGAACGGCGCATCGCGCAGCGCTTCCACCACCGGGTGGCGCCCGCGTTCGATGGCGATGCCGGGCGCGTCGCGCAGGCTGGGGCGGTTCCAGTCCAGCGCCTGCGCACGTTCGGCGAAGCCGGCCAGCACGTCGAGCTCGCTGAGCGCGGCGGCGCAGGCGCGCAGCGGTTCCAGCGCGGCGTTGAGGCGGTCGAGCACGGCCTCGTACAGCATTTTTTCGCGGGCCAGCGCGCGTTCGCGCGCCGACAGCACCTTGTCCTCGAAACCCTTCAGTTCTTCGGTGATATAGCGCTCGGCGCCGGTCAGGGTCTGGCGGCGGGTGTAGTGCACCGGCGCTTTGTCGCTCTGACCCTTGCTGATCTCGATGAAATAGCCGTGCACGCGGTTGTAGCCGACCTTGAGATTGGCGATGCCGGTGGCTTCGCGCTCACGCGCTTCGAGGTCGATCAGGAACTGGTCGGCATTGGTCGAGAGCTGGCGCAGCTCGTCGAGTTCGGCATCGAAACCTTCCGCGATCACGCCGCCATCGCGCGCCAGCAGCGGCGGCTGGGCGACGATGGCGCAGCGCAGCGCGTGTGCGGTAGCGTCGTGCTCGCCGAGTTCGGCATGCAGCGCGGCCAGTCGCGGCGAGTCCAGCGGGGCGAGGATGTCGCGCACGGCAGGCAGCAGCGACAGCCCGTCGCGCAGGGTGGACAGGTCGCGCGGGCGTGCGCTGCGCAGGGCCACGCGCGAGAGGATGCGCTCCATGTCGCCGAGGCTGCGGAAGGCTTCGCGCAGGGTGTCGTCGGCGCGATGTTCGCTCAATGTCTGCACCGCATGGTGACGCTCGCCGACCACGCGGCGGTCGCGCAGCGGCCGATGCAGCCAACGTCGCAGCAGGCGTCCGCCCATCGGGGTGACGGTGGAATCCAGTACACCCAGCAGGGTGGCTTTGACGTCGCCGTCGACGCGCGAATCCAGCTCCAGATGGCGGCGCGTGGCCGCGTTCATGGCGATGGCATCAAAGCTGGTTTCAAGGGCAATGCTGCGCAGATGCGGCAGCCGCTGCTTCTGGGTTTCCTCGATGTAGCCCAGCACCGCGGCGGCGGCGGCAATGGCCAGCGGGCGCTCGTCGAGGCCGAAGGCGGTGAGGTCGTGCACGGCGAAGAACTGCAGCAGCTGGCGACGGCCGGAATCGGCGTCGAACAGCCACGGCGGGCGCCGGCGCAGGCCGCGCGCTTCCAGCACGCAGGTGGGCCAGCCGTCCTCGTCGGCGATCAGCGTTTCCGCCGGCTGCAGGCGGGCCAGCTCGGCTTCCAGCGCGTCCTCGCTAGCCACTTCGGTGGCGCGCAGGCGGCCGCTGGCAAGGTCGGCCCACGCCAGACCATAACCCTGTTTGCTGCGGCTGATCGCCAGCAGCAGGGTGTCGCGGCGCTCGTCCAGCAGCGCTTCGTCGGTGACGGTGCCGGGGGTGACGATACGCACCACCTTGCGCTCCACGATGCCCTTGGAAGTGGCCGGGTCGCCGATCTGCTCGCAAATGGCAACCGACTCGCCCAGCGCCACCAGTCGCGCCAGGTAGCCTTCGGCGGCGTGGTGCGGCACGCCGGCCATCGGGATCGGCTGGCCGGCGGAAGCGCCGCGCTGGGTCAGGGTGATGTCCAGCAGCCGCGCGGCCTTGCGCGCATCGTCGTAGAACAGCTCGTAGAAATCGCCCATCCGGAAAAACAGCAGCACGTCCGGATGCTCCGCCTTGGCGGCGAAGAACTGCTTCATCAGGGGGGTGTGTTCGGCCGGCTTGTCGGACGTCGGGGCGGGCGAATTCACGGGCTCAGCAGCACCCGCCGGGGGTATCGGCAAAGGAATTGATGGCGGCCGCCGCTACGCCGGTGGTTTCGCCGCGCAGGCTGGCGGCGTGGTGTTCGGCCACCACGCGGGCCACGCAGGCGGTGACGGCCTTGCCCATCGGAATGTGCAGGAATTCGTTGGGGCCGTGGGCATTGGAATGCGGGCCCAGCACACCGGTGATCATGAACTGCGCACCCGGGAATTTTTCGCCCAGCATGCCCATGAACGGGATGGTGCCGCCTTCGCCCATGTACATCGCGGGTTTGCCGAAGAATTCCTGGCTTGATTGCTCGATCGCCGCTTCCAGCCACGCTGCCAGTGCCGGGGCGTTCCAGCCGGTGCTGGCCTTTTCCAGATGCAGGCTGACCTGCGCGCCGTACGGCGGATCCTTGAGCAACACCTCTTCGAGCAGTGCGCCCGCCTGCTTGCCGTCCAGCGTGGGCGGCAGGCGCAGGCTGAGCTTGGCGGCGGTGAACGGGCGCAGCACGTTGCCGGCCGAGGCCAGCGGCGGGATGCCGTCCATGCCGGTGATCGACAGTGCCGGCCGCCAGGTGCGATTGAGCACCAGCTCGGTGCGATCGCCGTGCATCGGCACCATGCCGGGCAGGAACGGGAACTTGTCGAAGACTTCGTCGCCCAGCACCTCCGCCACCTTGGCGGCCTGCGCCAGACGGTCGGCGGGAATGTCCGCGTGCAGGCCGTCGATCAGGATGCGGCCGGTGTTTTCGTCCTCGATGCGCGAGAGCAGATCACGCAGGATGCGGAAGCTGGACGGCACGATGCCGGATGCATCACCGGAGTGCACGCCTTCGCTGAGCACCTTCACCGTGAGGTTGCCACCGGCCAGGCCGCGCAGTGAGGTGGTGCACCACAGCTGCTCGTAGTTGCCGCAGCCCGAATCCAGGCACACCACCAGCGACGGCCTGCCGATGCGCCCGGCCAGATGATCCACGTAGAACGGCAGGTCGTTGCTGCCGGATTCCTCGCAGCCTTCGATCAGCACCACGCAACGCGTATGCGCCACGCCTTGGGCTTGCAGTGCCAGGATCGCGGTCAGCGAGCCGAAGATCGCGTAGCCGTCGTCGGCACCGCCGCGCCCGTACAGGCGGTCGCCTTCCAGCACGGGGATCCACGGGCCCTTGCCCTCGTCCCAGCCGGTCATTTCCGGCTGCTTGTCCATGTGCCCGTACAGCAGCACGCAGTCGTCGTTGCGGCCGCCGTTGGCCGCAGGAATGTCGATGAAGATCAGCGGCGTGCGGCCTTCCAGGCGCACCACCTCCACCTGCATGCCGGGGATGGCCTGCGCCTTCGCCCAGGTTTCCAGCAGTGCCGCCGCGCGATCCATATGGCCGTTCTGCTGCCAATCGGCATCGAACATCGGCGATTTGTTGGGAATGCGGATGTATTCGATCAGCTGCGGGACGATTTCGGCATCCCATTTGGTGGCCACGAAATCGCGGAGCGTGCTGGCATCGAAATGGGTGGCGTGCATGGCGGCCCTGTCTTGTCGTGATGAAACAGGGATTGTAGCGCCCGCCCCCGCATTCCGTACCCGTTGGCGTGGGTGCGGGTCAGAATTTTCCTACCCGGACTTGGGGGAAACCCCGATGGTGAATCCGGGCATTTCCGATAGCCTGCCTCTGTGGGTGGCGGCAAGCTGTTTCCGTCCGGTTGCCGCAGTCATGCAGGCAGCGTCGTAGAGAAGCCAATTGATGAAACTATTGCTGCATTGGGGGGTATTGCTCGGTTTGCTGCTCGTGGCAGGGCTCGCACTTGCCGCGGAGCGAGTGAATATCAACACCGCGGATGTGGCCACGCTGGATCGGGTGCTGGTCAATGTCGGGCCGGTCAAGGCCCAGGCGATCGTGGAATACCGCACCGTCAACGGCGCATTCCGGAGCCCGGAACAGTTGGCGATGGTCAAGGGGATTGGTTTGAAGACGGTGGAAATGAATCGGGATCGGATCGTGGTGAACAGCCCTCGCGATGCCGTGCAGCCGACGGGCCAGGTGGTGGCCAGGCCGAACCAGCAGCAATGGGCGCACCAATGAGCCCGGAGCGTGTGCACGTGGATGCGGAGCTGTCGGTAGTGTCGAACATCGCGACGGGCGTGCGCGTGCTGCCGGCGCAGGGCTATCGGCGGATGCGCTGGAAGAACGATGCCGGCTGGACCTCGGAAATCCTGCGGGTGCCGGATCAAGAAGAGTGGTGCTGGCGTCTGTCGATTGCCGAAGTCGAGGCAGACAGCGCGTTTTCCGCATTTCCCGGCGTGGAGCGCTGGCTGATGCTGCTTTCGGGTGAAGGCATGCAGTTGTGCTTTGAAGACGGCACCACCCAGACGCTGCGTCCGCCGCATGGGGCGGTGCAGCTCTCGGGCGACCGGGCGTTGACCGGGCGCCTGGTGGATGGCCGGAGTACCGATTTCAACGTGATGTGGCGGCGTGACCGGCATGCCGCGCAGATCTGGCGACGTCCCCTGGAAGAGTCGATGGTGGTCTTCGTCGAGCCGGACGAAACCTGGGCCATCCATCTGCTGAGTGGCGAGATGGGCATTGCATCCGATGCAGGCGTGGACAACCTGCAGGCGGGTGATACCGCAATTCTGGAAGCGGGCACCTCGCGGGGCCGTTATGCCATGGAGGGCAATGGGGAGTTGCTGTTGATCCGGATCACTTGTGTGGGTACCCCTGTGTCAGTTTGAGGGTCAAAGGCGGCGGTGAAGGATTCATCGCCGCTGCGGCACAGGGATGTGCCGCACCTTTTTTTGCACACGTTCCGGTGGCGGCTCAAGGGGCGATCTTGCGCTTGAGCACGCGTGCCATCGCCGGAGGCAAGCGTGGCATGGTGCGCAGCATCCAGGGCAGCAGGCGTCGCCTGGTGCCGGAAAGGGACTCGGGTACCATCGCTTCGATCAGGTGTGGCCCCGGACGACCCAGTGCGTCTTTCAAGGCCTGGCAAAATGCACTGGCCGTGGCCGTGCGCACCGCGTGCACACCCATGCCTTGGGCGAGCTGCTGGAAGTTCAGGACCGGCCCGTGCAAATCCAGTTGCGCGCGTGCTTTCGGGCCAGCCTGATCCGCACCGACCCGATCCAGTTCGACGTTGAGCACCGAATAGCTGGCGTTGTTGAAGATGATTGCGGTGACGTTCAGTCCTTCGCGCGCCATCGTCCAAAGCGACTGGATGGTATACATCGCGCTGCCATCACCGATCAGGGCAATCACCGGTCGCTCCGGGCAGGCGATGGCGGCACCCACGGCATTGGGCAGGCCTTGCCCGATCGCACCACCGGTGAGCGTCAGCAGGTCGTGCCGCGGGGCACCCTGGGTCATCAGGCCCAGCATCAGGCCGGAGGTGATTGCCTCGTCGATCACGATGGCGTTTTCCGGCAGCAACGCACCCACAGCCTTGCAGACTTTCGGGGCGGTCAGTCGACCACGTGGCAGGGCAGGGCGTTGCGCCGGCTGAAGGGCCGGCTGTACCTGGTTCGCATCCACTGCAACGGCCAGCTGCTGCAGGCTGGCAACGGCATCCTGCCCGGGCGTGGCCAGCACATGCACGGTGCAGTCGCCGGGCACCAGATCGCTTTGCTTGCCGGGATAGGCAAAAAACGACACCGGCGATTTGGCATCGACCAGGATCAAATGCCGGATGCCGGTGAGCTGCACCCCGGCCAGCTCGGCCAGATAGGCAATGCGCTCGATCGCCGGCAGGCCGGCGCCGCGGGGCAAACGGGTGGGGAACACTTCACAAAACACCTTGACCCCGTGGCGGGCGGCGATCCTGGCAGCCGCCAGCAGGGCGGGTTCTTGCAGCGCTTGCCCACCCAGCAGCAGGGCGCTGGGTTCATGGCTGTGGATGGCGGCCGCGATCCGCGCGATCACGCTGGCTTCCGCTGCAACGGGGGCCGGTGCCGGCGGTGGCGGGCAGGGGGTTCCGCCTTCGCCCCAGCTGACATCGGCCGGCAGGATCAAGGTTGCCACCTGGCCCGGCAGGCCGCGTGCCGCCTGGATCGCATCCACCGCATCGCGGCAAAGCGCAGCGGTGGAGAGTGACGTGCGCACGAAGCCGGGCGAGACGTTGCGCGCCACGGTTTCGATGTCGGACTGCAGCTGGGCGTCGAACGGCACGTGGTAGGTGGCGTGGTCGCCGACGATGTTGACCACCGGCACCTTGCCCTTGCGCGCGTTGTGCAGGTTGGCGAGGCCATTGCCGAGGCCGCAGCCCAGATGCAGCAAGGTGGCGGCGGGCCTGCCGGTCATCCGCGCGTAGCCGTCGGCGGCGCCGGTGGCCACGCCCTCGAACAGGGTCAGTACCGCGCGCATCCTCGGTTCGGAATCCAGCGCCGCGACGAAGTGCATTTCGCTGGTGCCGGGGTTGGAAAAACAGACGGTGACACCGGCATCGGCCAGCGTCTTGATCAGTACTTGTGCGCCATTCATGCGTTGCGTCTGCGTCGGAGTCGGAGTTCGGAGTTCGGAGTCAAAGACCGGTGGTGATGGAATGCGCGGCGGCGCGTGCGGTGAGGATGCAGCCGGGCAGGAACGTGCCCTCCAGCGAACGCCGGCCGCAGGCACCGCCGCCGCCGAAGCCGGCGGCTTCGCCCACGCAGTACAGGCCGGGGATCGGCAGGCCATTGGCGTCCAGTACCTTGCTTTGCAGGTTCGTGCGCAGCCCGCCCAGGCTTTTGCGGGTGATCAATTGCATGCGGATGGCGATGTACGGGCCGGCCCCCGGCTGCTGCAGTGGCGCGGGTTTGCAGGTGCGCAGGCGATCCGGGCCCCACTGGCGGGCATGCAGGATGCGCCGAATCTGGTCGTCGTTGTGCAGCGCGCTGCCGTTGGCGAAGTTGGCATCGAAGGCATCGGCGGTGGCTTGCAGGGTGTGCGGGTCGATGTCGTCGGTGCCGGTCAGCGCGTTCATCCGTGCGGCCAGCCCGTGCAGGCTGGCGTCACTCAGGAAATCGGGGCTTTCCCGCTGCATCTGGTTCACCAGCCGGCGATTGCCGAGGAGGGTGTCCAGCAGGAACGGCAGGAACTTCTTGTCGCGGATATTCGGGTTGTGTTCGGCACCGGAGATGGCGAACTCTTTCAGCGCGATCCGGCGGTTGAGCAGGTGCCAGGTCCAGGGGCGTTCTTGCTGCGCCACTTGCTGGCACAGCCAATGGGTGTCGAAGCCGGTGATCAGTGGATCCGGGCCGATGCGTTCGCCACGATGATTCAGCCAGAGTGCCGATTTGCAGGGAATGGCAGACAGGCCGTGCCCTTCGAAATGCGGCTGCGGATGCGGGAAACCGGCTGCGTAATTCCACATTTCACCGGCATGGGTGATCTGTGCGCCCAGCCCCGCCGCCAGCTGATGCATGCGTCCGTCGGCGTAGGGGTGTGCGCCATTGAGCAGGGTCATCGGCTGCGGCCGGTCCCGCGGCCAGTGCTTGCGGGCTTCGGCCAGGCTGCCATTGAGGCCGCCAGTGGCCAGAACCACCGCGTCGGCCTCGATCCGGAACTGGGCGCGGCTGTCCTCATCCAGCACCAACGCGCCGCTGACACCGCCGTGGCCATAATCCAGGCCGATGGCGCGATGCCGATGCAGCACTGTCAACCTGGCTTCGGAATCCACTTCGTGCAGCGCGGCGATCATGCGCCGAACCAGCGTCGGCGAGCCGCCCCACAGGACGTGGTAGCGCGGCACGCTGTTGCCTTCACCATTGCGGCCGCGCTCGACCCAGTTCACCGCCGGCAGAAAGCCCAAACCGTGCAGTTGCAGCCAGTCGTGCACCTGCGGGCGCGATTGTTCGACGTAATGCCGTGCCCACTGGATGGGCAGCGGATCATTGAGATCCAGATCGCCGAAGCGCACCCAGTCGCGCAGCGCGATCTCGGGCGTGTCGTGAATCCCCTTGCGCGCCTGCAGGGGGGTACCCACCAGCGCCATGCCACCGAACGCCCACAGGGCCAGACCGCCCAGTCGATCGGGCGTATCGCGATCGACCAGCGTCACGTCGTGGCCGCCGCGCAGGCATTCCAATGCCGTCACGATGCCGGCCAGGCCGCCGCCGATGACCAGCACATCCGTTTGCAGTGTCGCCATGCCGTTGCCTCCTGTCCCCCCGCATCATGACCCGCGGCATGCGTCAAGAAAAGCCATGCCGGTCGAAGCGTGGCAAGCGCCGAAGTTCAGCGTGCAAGCCCGGTGGCGATGGGCAGAACCTCCACGGGTTGGCCATTGGCCGAGCGCAGGTGCTCGATGCCTGCCAGCGGCAGCACCGCCAGGGCCCAGCCTTCCGCAGCCGCCACCACCGTGCCGAGGCTGTGGTCGCCATCGCCGATGGCCTCACCCACGGCCAGGGCGGGGGTTGCATGCAGCAGGCAGATCCCGCGCTTGGCCTGGCCGAGGAAATGGGTGCGGGCCACGATTTCCTGCCCCGGGTAACAGCCTTTGCTGATACTGAAGGCCAAAAGCCGCTCCAACGACAATTGCTGCGGCGTCCATTGCTCGGCCTGGGATGCCGGCAGGCGCGGCAGGCCGTGGCGCAGATCGAACGCAGCCCAGCGGGCAACCGCGTCCGGCTGTTGCGCTGCACATGCCGGGCCGATGCGCAGGCGGCGTGGGCCGGCCGCGGCCGAGAAATCCAGTTCGATGTCGCCCGCACCGACAGCCATGACATTGCCGCGTGCATCGGTGGGTGCAATGAAGCCGGCGCTCACGCAAAGATCGGTGCGCGGGGCCAGTGCCAGCTTGCTGCGAAACAGGAAGCATTGGAGTTTTTCCGCCAACGCATCCGCAGCCACATCCGGCAGCAGCAGCCACAGGGTTTCGGCATCGATCCGCAGCAGGGCAAACAGCGCGATCACGCGGCCTTTGGCGTTCAGCCAACCGCTCCACTGCCATTGGCCATCGCCCAGCAAGCGCACGTCGTTCATGAATTGCGACTGTGCGAATGCGAGTGAATCGCGCCCGTGCAGCGCCAGAATGCCGTGGTCGGTCAGGTGGAATTCGTGTGTCGGTGCGGCGTTTGGCTTGTCGGGCATGACGGGCGGGGCGTAAACTTGCGGAATCGTGAATGTGTCGATCATAGGCCAAACCGCCCCCGATCCTGCGCCTGGCAGCGTTGCGGCACCTTCCGCAGAGCCTGCACCGGCGCCGGCTCCGGCCTCGCTGCCCGCCGTCGAGTACGGTGGGCGCGAAGGCCCGGAGCCCACCCGTTACGGGGATTGGGAAAAGAACGGTCGCTGCATCGACTTTTGATTCTTCACGCGGCCTGGCCGCCCAACCGGAGAGCCCGCATGGCGACCCGCGAACGACCGTTGTCCCCGCATTTGCAGGTCTATCGCAAGCAAGTGCAGATGATGACTTCGATCACCCACCGCATCACCGGCGTCGTGCTGGCGGTGGGGATCCTGGGGCTTGTATACGCACTGGTGTCGCTGGCGGCAGGGCCGGAGCGCTGGGCCGGTTTCGTTGCCTGCGCCGGCTCCCTGCCGGGCCTGCTGGTGTTGTTCGGCTTCAGCTGGGCACTGGCCTACCACTTTCTCAATGGCGTGCGGCATCTGGCGCAGGACACCGGCGCCGGTTTCGCCATTCCCGATTTCATCCGCAGCAGCTGGATTTCGGTGTTCGGCAGTCTGATTCTGGTGGCGTTGGCGTGGGCATTCGTGCTGATGCGTTGGGGGCAGGTATGAGCAGCAACAGCAATGATTTGCGTACGCCGCTGAAACGCGCACGCGGCCTGGGTTCGGCCAAGGACGGGACTTCGCACTTCATCTGGCAGCGGGTCACCGCCGTGGCGGTGGCACTGTCGGGGGTATGGCTGCTGGGCGTGCTGTTGTCGCTGCGCACCGTGGGCTACAACTATGTGCGTGATCTGGTGGTGGATCCGATCAATGCCACCATGCTGGTCGTGTTTCTGCTCACCGCCTTCTGGCATGCCCGGTTGGGCCTGCAGGTGATCATCGAAGACTATGTGCATGCACCGCTGCAGGCGGGGATTGCCCATTTCGCCAATCTTTTCATCTGCGCGCTGGCCTCGGTGGCCGGTGTGCTCGCGGTGCTGCGCATCGCGTTCGGGAGCTGATCCGCGATGGCCGCCTACAAGATCCAGGAACACAAGTTCGACATGATCGTGGTCGGTGCCGGCGGTGCCGGCCTGCGCGCCACCTTCGGCCTGGCCGCCAAGGGCCTGCAGACCGCCTGCATCACCAAGGTGTTTCCCACCCGCAGCCACACCGTGGCCGCGCAGGGCGGCATTGCCGCCGCGCTGGCCAACATGGGTGAAGACGACTGGCGCTACCACTTCTACGACACCGTGAAGGGCGGCGACTGGCTGGGCGATCAGGACGCCATCGAATACATGTGCCGCGAAGCCATCCCGGCGGTGATCGAGCTGGAGCACTACGGCGTGCCGTTCTCGCGCACCGAGGACGGCAAGATCTACCAGCGCCCGTTCGGCGGCATGACCACGAAGTACGGCGAGGGCCCGTCGGCGCAGCGCACCTGCGCGGCCGCCGACCGCACCGGCCACGCCATGTTGCACACCCTGTACCAGCAGGCGCTGGCGCACGATGCGCGGTTCATGATCGAGTACTTCGCGCTGGATCTGATTTTCGACGAGGAAGGTGCCTGCCGCGGCGTGCTGGCGCTGGACATGGCCGAAGGCACCCTGCACCTGTTCCGCGCCCACGGCGTGGTGCTGGCCACCGGCGGCTACGGCCGCGCCTACTTCAGCGCCACCTCGGCGCATACCTGCACCGGTGATGGCGGCGGCCTGGTGGCGCGTGCCGGCCTGCCATTGCAGGACATGGAGTTCGTGCAGTTCCACCCCACCGGCATCTACGGTGCTGGCTGCCTGATCACCGAGGGCGTGCGCGGCGAAGGTGGCATCCTGCGCAACAGCAACGGCGAGCGCTTCATGGAACGCTACGCCCCGCACTACAAGGATCTGGCCTCGCGCGACGTGGTGTCGCGTTCGATGACGATTGAAATCCGCGAAGGCCGCGGTGTCGGCGAGCACAAGGACCACATCCTGCTGGATCTGACCCACCTCGGCCCCGGCGTGATCGACGAACGCCTGCCCGGCATCGCCGAAAGCGCGAAGATCTTCGCCGGCGTGGACGTGCATAAGCAGCCGATCCCGGTCATCCCCACCGTCCACTACAACATGGGCGGCATCCCCACCAACTACCACGGCGAAGTGGTGCGCAAGTTGGGCAACGACAACGACGCGGTGGTGCCGGGCCTGTACGCGATCGGCGAAGCGGCCTGCGTGTCGGTGCATGGCGGCAATCGCCTGGGTTCCAACTCGCTGCTGGATCTGGTGGTGTTCGGGCGTGCGGTGGCCAACCGCTGCGCCGACACCATCAAGCCCGGCGCGCCGCACAAGACGCTGGCCAGTGACGCCTGCGACAAGGCGCTGGGCCTGCTGGACAAGCTGCGCCACGCCAACGGCGGCACGCCCACCGCGGTCATCCGCGACAACATGCAGCGCACCATGCAGGCCGATGCGGCGGTGTTCCGCACCAGCCAGACGCTGAAGGAAGGCTGCCAGAAGATGGCGCGGGTGTTCGATTCGTTCCAGGACGTGAAGGTCACCGACCGTTCGCTGGTGTGGAACTCGGACCTGATCGAAACCTACGAGCTCAACAACCTGCTGATCAATGCGGTGGCCACCATCAATTCGGCCGAGCAGCGCAAGGAAAGCCGCGGCGCGCATGCGCACGAGGACTTCCCCGAGCGCGACGACGCCAACTGGCAGAAGCACACGCTGGTGAGCGTGGACGAGAAGGGTGGGTGCAGCTTCGACTTCCGCCCGGTGCACATGTACACCCTGAGCAGCGATGTGGCGGTGGTGCCGCCCAAGCCGCGCGTTTACTGACCGGGAGCGAACACGACCATGGCTGAATTCACCCTCCCGAAGAACTCGCAGATCACCAAGGGCAAGCACTTCCCGGCGAAGGATGCGAAGAACACCCGTACCTTCAAGATCTATCGCTGGAGCCCGGACGACGACCGGAACCCGCGCACCGACACCTACGAGATCGACCTCGACAAATGCGGGCCGATGGTGCTGGACGCGCTGATCAAGATCAAGAACGAGATCGACCCCACGTTGACCTTCCGCCGCTCCTGCCGCGAGGGCATCTGCGGTTCGTGCGCGATGAACATCGACGGCACCAACACGCTGGCCTGCATCTGCGCCATCGACAGCTGCGACGGCAAGGGCGAGTTGCCGATCTACCCGCTGCCGCACATGCCGGTGGTCAAGGATCTGGTGCCCGACCTCACCCATTTCTATGCCCAGCACGCCAGCATCCGCCCGTGGTTGCGCACCCAGACCCCGGCACCGCCGGATCGCGAGCGCCTGCAGTCGCCGGAAGACCGCAAGAAGCTCGACGGCCTGTACGAATGCATCCTGTGCGCCTGCTGCTCCACCGCCTGCCCCAGCTACTGGTGGAACGGCGACCGCTACCTGGGCCCGGCGATCCTGCTGCAGGCCTATCGCTGGATCGTGGACAGTCGCGACGAAGACACCGGCGCCCGCCTGGACGAGTTGGAAGACCCGTTCAAGCTGTATCGCTGCCACACCATCATGAACTGCACCCGCACCTGCCCGAAAGGCTTGAACCCGGCCAAGGCCATTGCCGAGATCAAGAAATTGATGGTGGCACGGAAGGTCTGATGCCAATACCTGCCAGCGGGGACACCCTACTGCAGGGCGGTTCCCGCAGGGCGGCGGCAAGCCCCGCGTCGGTGACCCATGCACGATGACGACGAACTGAAGAAACTGCGCTGGCGCTGCCGGCGCGGCATGCGTGAACTCGACCAGTTGCTGGGCCGCTGGCTGGAACGCGCATGGCGGCAAAGCCCTACCCATGAACGCGCGGTTTTCCTGCGGCTGCTGGACACCGAAGACGACACACTCTGGCGCTGGTTCCTGGGCCATGAGGTGTCGGAGGATGTCGAAATCGCAGCGCTCGTCGAACGCATCCGCAACTTGCCGGCTTGACTGGCGACCATCGCGCCTGTGCGCGGGGTGGTTGTTGCTGCTCGGTCCGTTGGCGGCGTGGTCGCTGCTGGCCTGTGATCTGGATTCCGGGATTTCAGTGCCGGTTGCCCTGGCTGCGCTGGCCTGGGGGGTACGGGATGCGCGCCGCCATGCGCGGCAACCGGGGGTGGCGTTGTTGATTCCCGCCTCGGCGGCCGCCGCGCATTGCAATGGCGCACCCATGCTGGCGCTGCAAGTCCGCTGGCGCGGGCCGCTGGCCTTCCTGTGCTGGCGCACCCCGGAGGGCCGCACGCAGCGGCGGGTGTTCTGGCCGGACACGCTGGATGCCGCGCAGCGACGTGAACTGCGGCTGGCCATGCTGCAGCGGGAGGCTGCGCCGGGCAGGGCATCGGTGGCAGGATAGGCGGTCACTTGGAAAGGCTTGCGATGTTCAAACCCGTCTCCGTCGCCATCGGCCTGCGCTACCTGCGCGCCAAACGCCGCAACGGCTTCATCTCGTTCATTTCGCTGGCGTCGATCCTCGGCATTGCGCTGGGTGTCACCGCGCTGATCACCACGCTGGCGGTGATGAGCGGCTTCCAGAAGGAAATCCGCGACCGCATGCTGGGCATGGCCGCGCACGCCACTGTCAGTGGCTATGGCGAACCGTTGCCCGAGTGGCGGCACGCGGTGCAGGTGGCGCTGCGTGACCCACGGGTGGCGGGGGCGGCCCCCTACATCGAAAAAGAAGCGTTGATCTCCGGCCCCAACAACCAGCCGGCGCTGCTGCGCGGCGTGCTGCCGGACGAGGAAGGCAAGGTTTCGGTGCTGCCGAAGAAAATGGTGCAGGGCACGCTGGCCCAGCTCACGCCCGGCAGCTTCAACATCGTGCTGGGACGCGAGCTGGCACTGTGGCTGGGGGTGGGCGTGGGTGACGACGTGATCGTCACCCTGGCCGATTTCCGCAGCACGCCGGTGGGGGGCGTGCAGACCATGAAGCGGTTCAAGGTCAGCGGCATCTTCGAAGCCGGCTACAACGAATTCGACAAGGGTCTGGCGGTGGTCAATCTGTCCGATCTGCAGCGCGTGCTGCGAATGGGCGAGGGTGTGACCGGCGTGCGCCTGCGCCTGCATGACATGGATCAGGCGTTCGCGGTGGCGCGGGCGCTGGCGCTGCACCTGAAGGGGCCGTATCAGGTCAGTGACTGGAGCCAGGACAACGCCAACCTGTTCCGCGCATTGAAGATGGAAAAGACCATCATGGCCATCCTGCTGTCGCTGATCATCGTGATGGGGGCGTTCACGCTGGTGAACTCGCAGGTGATGCTGGTGATCGACAAGCAGGCCGACATCGCCATCCTGCGCACGCTGGGGCTGACCCCGGGGCAGGTGATGCAGACCTTCATGGTGCAAGGCTGCGTCATCGGGGTCATCGGCACCGTGGTCGGGCTGGTGGGCGGCATCACCCTCACGCTCAACCTCAACGGCATCCTGCAGGGCATCGAAAAGTTGTTCGGCGTGCAGTTGCTGCCCGAGGACGTGTACTACATCACCGGCCTGCCCACCGACATGCAGACCGGCGACGTGGCTGCCATCGTGGGCGCCGCGTTGCTGATGGCGTTCCTCGCCACCCTGTACCCCGCGTGGCGCGCGGCACGCACGGCCCCGGCGGAGGCGTTGCGCTATGAATGACGTGATCCGCGCCGAGCGCCTCGGCAAGACCTACGCCGAGGGCAAGCTGCACACGCCGGTGTTCGACGGGCTGGATTTCGCCGTGCAGGCCGGCGAGACCGTGGCCATCCTCGGTGCGTCCGGGGCTGGCAAGAGCACCCTGCTGCACCTGCTGGGCGGCCTGGACGTGCCGTCGGCGGGCGAGGTGTTCGTGGCCGGGCAGCAGATGAGCCAATTGTCGGATGCCGCGCGCGGACGCCTGCGCAACCGCGCGCTGGGTTTCATCTACCAGTTCCACCACCTGCTGCCGGAGTTCACCGCGCTGGAAAACGTGATGATGCCGGTGCTGCTGGCCGGGCAATCCACCCACGAGGCGCAGCGTCGAGCCCAGGCGTTGCTGGAAGCGGTGGGGCTGGGGCAGCGGCTGGCGCACAAGCCCGGCGAGTTGTCCGGCGGCGAGCGCCAGCGCGCGGCGGTGGCGCGGGCACTGGTCAACAACCCCGCCTGCGTGCTGGGTGACGAGCCCACCGGCAACCTCGACGAGAAAACCGCCGCAATCGTGTTTACGCAGATGCTGGAGCTCAACCGCGCGCAGGGCACCAGCCTGGTGCTGGTGACCCACGACCGCCGGTTGGCGCGCAAACTCGACCGGGTACTGGAGTTGCGCGAGGGCCGGTTGCACGCGTTGACGGCCAGCGAGGTGTAGCCGCGCCGCTGTCCAAGCGACGGGCGAGCCGGTGCTGTTGTCCGTGGCGCATGCCACCGACGATTGATGACGTTTTGAATCGGAGTATTCCCACCCGGCGGTACTGCATTGGCCGATGGTGGGGAACACTTCGGCAGCCGATGCTGGCGGCATGGTTGCCTGTTCGCATTCGATTCCTCGCACTGTCGATCAAACATCGGCCCGGATCGGGGCTGCGCGCCACTGGCCGTTGTTTGGCCTGGCCAACGCATTGTTGCTGCTGGCGGGAGTCGGGCTGTGCCTGACCCTGCCCGTGCTGGTTGCACGGGCCGCCGCCTGGGGCTTGCTGTTGATGGGGATGGCAGCGTTGGCAGGCCGGGGTGCCCGGCGCGGGCTGGGTGCACTGGTGTTCGGGTTTGCACTCGCCTCGCTGCAGGCGGGCGCTGCCCTGGATGCCCAGCTGCAGCCGGTGCTGCAAAACCAGATCGTGCTGTTGCGGGGGCAGATCCGCGAGTTGCCCGTGCATGAGGTGCGGCGCACCCGCTTCGAATTCTTGGTGGAAGATGGGCCCGGGCAGGCGGCGAGCTTGCGCGGACAACGGCTCCGATTGGCGTGGTATGACGATGACCCCCGCCCGCGGGCGCGGTTGCAGGCGGGCAGCCGTTGGCAGCTTCCGGTCAAGCTGCGTGCGCCGCGCGGGCTGCGCAATCCGGGCAGTGGGGATCCCGAAAAATTTGCGTTGCTGGCACGCGTGAGTGCGATCGGGTTCGTGCAGAAACCGCAACGTGCCCGGCAATTGCAAGGCCCGGGCGGGATCGACGGCTGGCGCGAAGCCATGAGCGGGAGGATTGCCAGCGCCGTCTCGCGTGGCAGTGCCGCCTACGTGCAGGCGCTGGCGTTGGGGGATACGCGGGCATTGACCGATACCGACTGGGCGCGCTTGCGGGCAGCGGGCCTGACCCATCTGATCGCCATTTCCGGCTTCCATGTCGGCCTGGTGGCAGGATTCTGCGCCTTGCTGGGCGGAGCGCTGTGGTGGTTGCTGCCTGGCCTGTGCCGTTGGCTGCCACGCCAATTTGCCGCCGGCGCCGGCGCCATCGTGGGCGCGTTCGGCTATGCCCTGTTGACGGGCATGGCCGTGCCGACCTTGCGCACTGCGGTCATGATCACGGCACTGGTGGCGGCGCGGTGCCTGCGGCGACGGCTGCGGACAGTGGACACGCTGGCATTGGGCGTCATCGTCCTGCTGTTGCTGGATCCACTGGCGGTGCTGGGGGCCGGATTCTGGTTGAGCTTTGCCGGCGTGGCGTGGCTGTTGTGGTGCCTGCCCGAGCAGGAAGGCCGCGGGGTCTGGCCGATGCTGCGCGGCTTTCTGGCCGCGCAGGCAGTGGCCAGTCTGGGGCTGTTGCCTTTGTGCGTGGCGTTGTTCGGGCAGGCTTCCCTCGCGGGACCGGTAGCCAACCTGGTGGCCGTTCCGTGGTGGAGCCTGGTGGTGGTGCCGCTGAGCCTGCTGGGGGTGCTGGCGGAGACTGTGCATGCCGGTGCCGGGCAGTGGTGCTGGCAGGCCGCGGCCGGGTGTTTCGATCTGTTGTGGCCGGTGTTGCAACGGATTGCGGACAGCCCGCTGGCAATGCTGTGGTTGCCGGAGCCGCGTTGGTACGCGTTGCCACTGGCGCTGGTTGCCGCGTTCTGGTTGTTGCTGCCGCGAGGCCTGCCGGGCAGGCCCCTGGCCCTGCTGTTGTGGTTGCCCTTGTGGTTGCCTGCACGCGAGCTGCCTGCGGTCGGCGAGGTCGAGCTGAATGTGATCGATGTCGGGCAAGGGCTTTCGATTCTGGTGCGGACAGCGCATCACAGCTTGCTGTATGACATGGGGCCGGCGGTGCCGGATGGTTATGACGCAGGCGAGCGCGCCGTGATTCCAGCCTTGCATGGGTTGGGAGTGCAGCGGCTGGACATGGCGGTGGTCAGCCATGGCGACAATGACCACGCCGGCGGGTTGGCATCGGTATCAGGTGTTTACCGCCTGCCGCAGGTACTGGTGCCCACCGGCAGCCCGACCCGCGGTACGCAGCAGTGCCTGGCCGGACAGTCATGGATCTGGGAGGGGGTACGGTTCCGCGTCCTGCATCCGGCCGAGGGCATTCCTTATCTGGCCAATGAATCCAGCTGCGTGCTGCGGATCGAAACCCGGCACGGCAATGCCTTGCTGACTGGCGACATCGGGCAGTATGTCGAGCGAAAACTGCTGGCGGATCAACCTGCGCTGTTGCGCAACGAGGTGGTGATCATGCCCCATCACGGCAGCGCGGGCTCTTCCGATCCGCGATTCGTGACGGCGGTCGGGGCCAGGCTGACGCTCGTTTCCTCCGGGGCCGACAACCGATTCGGGCACCCGCGGGCGCCTGTCGTGCAGCGTTGGTGCGCGACCGGCAGCGAGGTGCTGGACACGGCACGCTCGGGGGCCATGCGTGTGTGGATCGGTCGGCAGGGCCTGCAGTTGCGCGAATGGCGTCGCTGGCAGCCCCGGCTGTGGGACGCGGTGGGTCGGCGCGGCCAGACGGCTGGGCTATGCTACGCGCTCGAGAATGCACGGCCATCGGGGCCGGAGGATTGAACGGTGCTGGAACTGATCAAGGCCGGTGGTTGGCCGATGATTCCCCTGTTGCTGCTGACCGTGGTGGCGCTGGCAATCGTGGTCGAACGGTTCTGGAGCCTTCGTCGCGACCGCGTGCTGCCGCCCGGGCTGGGCGAGGAGGTGCGGGTGTGGGTGGCGAAAGGCAAGCCGCTGGAGCAGGCGCACATCGACTCGCTGCGCCTGAACTCCCCCCTGGGTGCCTTGCTGGCGGCGCAACTGGATGTGCGCCAGCGCGGCCGCGAGGTCATGCGCGAGCGGGTGGAGGATGTCGGCCGGCATCTGGTGCACCGGATGGAGCGGTTTTTGAACTCGCTTGGCACCATTGCCGCCGCCGGCCCGCTGCTGGGGCTGTTCGGCACGGTGGTCGGCATGATCCAGATGTTCCTCGGCATTCTCGATCACGGCATCGGTGATGCCAACCAGCTGGCGGGTGGCATCGGCAAGGCGCTGGTCTGCACCGCCACCGGCATGATCGTGGCGATCCCGGCGCTGGCGTTTCATCGCTATTTCCGTGGCCGCATCGCCAGCTACATCGTCGACATGGAGCATGAGGCGATGCGGTTGGGTGACGTGCTGGACGAGACCGCGGCCGCGTCCCGCAAGAAGCACTGAGGCGACGCTGGCATGCGCATCCGCGACTATCGCGACGATGACACACCCGAGATCAATCTGATTCCCTTGATCGACGTGCTGTTGTGCCTGCTGATTTTCTTCGTCATCACCACTACCTTCGATGCCCGCTCGGTGCTGAAACTCGAGCTTCCGCGCGCCGATGGACAACCGGCACAGACGCAGGGCCCGCCCCTGTCCATTCTCATCAATGCGCAGGGGCGTTATTTCGTGGGTGATCGTGAAGTGCTGCGCACCGATGTGGAAGCCCTGAAGCAGGCGCTGCGCGCCGCGGCGGGCGAAGATCGCAACCGCCTGGTGTTGATCCGCGCCGATGCCCGCACCCCGTGGCAGGCGGTGGTGACCACGTACGAAGCACTGGCGCAACTGGGTTTCCACAAGATCGCCAATGCCACCGCCCCGACCGTGGCGGCGCAAGGGGCCGCCCCGTGACCGATGGCAGCACGCCGTGGGCGATCTACCGCAGGCTGCTGGGATTTACCACTCCCTATCGCGGCGTGTTGCTGGTGGCGATGGTGGGGATGTTGCTGGAAGGTGCGGCAGCCGGCGTGTTCGGGCTGCTGACCAAACCCATGGTCGACGAGACCTTCGTGGCCCGCAACCAGGAATTCAGCCTGCTGATGCCATTGGCAATCGTCGGGATTTTCGTGGTGCGCGGCGCGGCCGGTTACCTCAGCGACCTGTTCATGGCCAAGGCCGGCCGCGGGATCTCGCGCGACATGCGGGTGGGTGCGATGGGCAAGTACCTGCGTCTGCCCGGGTTGCGCTTCGATGCCGAGCCGGTGCCGTCGATGCTGGTGCGGCTGGGTTCGGACAGCGATCAGGTGGCGCAGGCGGCAATCGATTCGGCCAAGGTCATGCTGCAGCAGTCATTGCAGGTGATTTCGATGCTGGCGGTGATGCTGTATGCCAGCTGGCGCGTCACCCTGGTGGTGCTGCTGCTGGCCCCGGGCATTGCCTGGCTGATGGACAAGGTGGGCAAACGCTATCGGCGCTTCGGCCATCGCGTGCAGGAGAGCGCGTCCGATCTGATGCTGGCCGCGGATCAGGCCTTGTCGAACCAGCAGGAAGTGAAAATCTACGGGGCGCAGGCGGTGGAGATGGGCCGCTATACCGCCATGGCCAACGAAAACCTGCGGTTGAACCTGAAAGTGGAAGCCACCCGCAGCATTTCCTCGGCGGTGGTGCAGCTGACCGGTGCGGTCGGCCTGGCCCTGATGCTGTTCTTTGCCGGGCGCGAGGCGGTGGAGGGGCGGCTGACTGCCGGCGGTTTCGTGCAATTGATGCTGGCGATGATGGCCATCATTCCCGCGCTCAAGCAGCTCACCAATGTGCAGGGCATGCTCCAGCGCGGGATCGTCTCGGCCGAACGCCTGTTCTCGGTGCTGGATGCCGAGGACGAGCAGGATCATGGCCGGCGGCCGTTGCCGCGCACGCAGGGCCTGCTGGAGTTTCGTGCGCTGCGGGCGCGCTACCCCGGGCAGGCGCAGGATGCCCTCGCGGATATCAGCTTCATCGCCCGCCCCGGCACGGTGACCGCCATCGTGGGGCGCTCCGGCAGCGGCAAATCCACGCTGGTCAAGCTGATCCCGCGGTTCTACGAGCCGGCCAGTGGCCAGATCCTGCTCGACGGACATCCACTCAGCGACTATCCCCTGTCCGAGTTGCGCCGGCAGATCGCGATGGTCGGGCAGCAAGTCATGCTGTTCGATGGCAGCGTGGCGCGCAACGTGGCCTATGGCGAGCTGCAGGACGCCGATCCAGCGAATGTGGCGCATGCCTTGCGTGCAGCCAATGCCATGGAGTTCGTGAACCAGCTGCCCGAGGGGGTGGAAACCCACATCGGTGCCCGCGGCGGCAAGTTGTCGGGTGGCCAGCGCCAGCGGCTGGCGATCGCGCGGGCGGTGTTGAAGGACGCGCCCATCCTGATTCTGGACGAGGCCACCGCCGCCTTGGACAACGAATCCGAGCGTCTGGTGCAGGAAGCCCTGGCCAAGCTCATCCCCGACCGCACCACCCTGGTTATCGCCCATCGGCTGTCCACGATCGAGCATGCCGACCAGGTGCTGGTACTCGATGAGGGCCGGTTGGTGGAGCAGGGAACCCATGCGCAATTGCTGGCGGAAGGTGGGTTGTATGCGCATCTGCATGCAATGCAGTTTCGCGAGGCCGGCGCTTGACCCACGTCCGTCTGCCGCAGACGCCGCATTGGTGGTTCGATGGCAGCCCGCCCCCATGGTGGGCGCGCGCCCTGTCCTGGCCGTATGCCGCGGTCGTGGCCGTGCGTCGTGCCGCCTATCGCCACGGCTTGCTGCGCAAGCATCGGGTTGGCGTGCCGGTGATCGTGGTGGGGAATCTGGTGGCCGGCGGCAGCGGCAAGACGCCGCTGGTGATTGCGCTGGTGCAGCAGTTGCGGGCCGCCGGCTGGACCCCCGGCGTGGCCAGTCGAGGCTACGGGCGTGCGCAGGCACGGACGCCGCGCTGGGTGGAAGCCGGCGCGGCGCCAGCGCTGACCGGCGACGAGCCGCTGCTGATTGCCCAGGCCACCGCGGCCAGGGTGCGGGTGGATCATGACCGCGTCGCCGCCGCCCGGGCGTTGCAGGCGGCAGGTTGCGACATCGTGGTCTGCGATGACGGCTTGCAGCACTATCGCCTGGTGCGCGATGTCGAGATCGAGGTGCAGGATGCGCGCCGTCGCTACGGCAATGGCCGGCTGCTGCCGGCCGGGCCGCTGCGCGAGCCGCTGGAACGGGCCGCCGACTGCAGTTTTCGGGTGCTGAACCTGGGGCTGCGGGAGAGTTTTTCGGACGCTGCTGCCGGCGAATGGCCGATGCACTTGCGGGTTGCCGGCGTGCACCCGCTGGCGGCCGGCCGCCCACTACCACTGCAGGCCTTCCACGGCCAACGTGTGCATGCGGTGGCCGGCATCGGTGAGCCGGAACGCTTCTTTTCCATGCTGCGTGAGGCCGGATTGGCAGTGGTGCCGCATGCCTTCCCCGACCACCACGGCTACCAGCCTGCGGACTTCGATTTCGGCAGTCCGTTGCCGGTCCTGATGACGGCCAAGGATGCGGTGAAGTGCGCGGGCTTCGATCTGCCGTCGGCGTGGGTGGTTCCCGTCGAGGCGCAGTTGCCGGCGGCCTTCTGGCAGGCCCTGCAGGTCCGGCTGCAGCCGCCTGCGGGACATTGACGCTGCGGCTACCCACGTCCGGGCGTCGACGGCGATAATGCGCGCATGACTTCCGCCGATTTCGTCGTTGCCATTCCCGCGCGCTATGCGGCCACCCGGCTTCCCGGCAAGCCATTGCGCCTGATCGGCGGCGAACCGATGGTGCTGCATGTCGCCCGTCGCGCGCGTGCTGCCGGCGCACGCGAGGTCTGGGTGGCCACCGATGATTCGCGCATCGAGGCGGCCCTGCAGGGCAGTGGCGTGCGGGTGGCCATGACTTCGCCGGATCATGCCTCCGGCACCGATCGCCTGGCCGAATGCGCGCGTCTTGCCGGGTGGCACGACGACACCATCGTGGTCAACCTGCAGGGCGATGAGCCTTTCGCGCCCGCCGACGGCATCGCCTGCGTTGCCGCCGCCGTGGCCAGCAGTGGCGCGGGGATCGCCACCCTGGCAGCCCCCATCACCGACATCGACAGCCTGCTCGATCCCCATGCCGTGAAAGTGGTGCGTGCCGGCAATGGCGATGCGCTGTATTTCAGTCGTGCGCCGATTCCCTGGCCACGCGACGCCTTCGCCCGGACGCCCCGGGTATTGCCGCCGGGGCAATGGCTGCGGCATATCGGGATCTATGGTTACCGGGCGGCAAGCCTGCAGGCGTTCGCAACGCTGCCACCTGGCCGGCTGGAGCGCACCGAGTCGCTGGAGCAGTTGCGTGCGCTGGAGGCGGGTTGGCGGATTGCGGTGGCATTGGCGCCGTCCGTGTTTCCGCCCGGCGTGGATACCGCCGAGGATCTGGTGCGCGCGGAACGCATTTTTCTCGAACAACGGACCTGAGCGCGCATGGCCACCCGACCGTATTCCATCCTGATGGTGTGTCTCGGCAATATCTGCCGGTCGCCGACTGCCGAAGGCGTGCTGCGGCTGCGGTTGCAGCAGGCGAGCCTGGCCGGGCAGGTTCGGGTGGACTCGGTGGGGACGGGGGATTCGCACGTCGGCCAACCGCCGGACAGTCGCGCCACGGCCTGCGCGGCACGGCATGGGGTGGATATCTCCATGCTGCGTGCGCGGCGCTTGGCGCTGGAGGATTTCGATGGGTTCGACCTGCTGCTGTGCGCCGATCGCACCATCCTGCACGATGCGCGCGTCCGCAAGCCGCGTACCTCGCATGCGCAGGTGGAACTGTTGCTGGAGTGGGCAGGGCTGGGCAAGAAGGACGTGCCCGACCCGTATTACGGCAGTGACCGCGATTTCGAGCAGGCGTTCAAGCTGATCGACAATGCGGCGGCCGGCGTCGTCGAACGCGTCCGGCAGCGGCGCTTCTGAGCGGTTCCGCGGTGTCCAGATGACGTCCTCCAGCACCGGCAAGCAGGCATTCGACGGACGCGCCTTCGCCGCCTCCCTGCCGCTGGCGCCGGGGGTGTACCGCATGTTCGATGCCGCCGATGGCGTGCTGTACGTGGGCAAGGCTCGGGCCTTGCGCAACCGCGTGGGAAGCTACTTCAACGCCACCCCGAAGGCTGCCCGGATCATGACGATGCTGGCGCAGGTGGCGCGAATGGAAGTCACCGTCACCCGCAGCGAGGCGGACGCACTGCTGCTTGAAAACCAGCTGATCAAATCGCTGAAGCCGCGTTACAACGTGCTGCTGCGAGACGACAAGAGCTACCCGTACATCCTGCTGACCCGCGAGGCATCGCCGCGGCTGGGCCTGCATCGCGGGCCGCGCGTGGTGCCGGGCCGCTACTTCGGACCCTATCCCAGCGTGGGGGCGGTGCGGGACACGCTGAACATGATGCAGAAACTGTTCCGCTTGCGCAGTTGCGAGGACAGCGTGTTCAACAACCGCAGTCGGCCCTGCCTGCTGTACCAGATCGGCCGCTGCAGTGCGCCTTGTGTCGGCCTGATCGACCCGGACGACTATGCTGAATCGGTACGCCGCGCGGTGTTGTTCCTGGAGGGCCGCAGCGATGCCCTGACCGGCGAGCTGGAAGCCGCGATGCAGCAGGCCAGCGCGGCGCTGGCGTTCGAACAGGCGGCGCGCCTGCGCGATCTGATTGCCGGCATCCGCAAACTGCAGGTGCGCCAGTACGTGGATGGCCGCAGTGCCGACCTGGACGTGCTGGCGGTGGCGCAGCAAGGTACGGCTGCCTGCGTCCTGCTGCTTGCATTTCGCGACGGGCGCAACCTCGGTACGCGTGCGTTCTTCCCGAAAACCAATGGCGAGGAAGCTGCCGCCGAGGTGCTGGCGGCCTTCGTGTCGCAGTACTACGCCGAGCAGCCTGCGCCGTCCGAAATCGTGCTGGAGCACGACATCCCCGAACGCGAATTGATCGAGCAGGCCTTGTCCGAGCAGGCCGGTCGGCGCATTGCATTGCGCTTCAACGTGCGTGGCGAGCGTGCCGCGCATGTGGACATGGCGCGTCGCAATGCACAATTGGCGCTCGCCACCGAGTTGACCAGCAGCACGGCGCAACAGGGGCGGTTGCAGGCATTGCGCGAGTTGCTGGAGATGGAGGAAGCACCGGCCAGGATCGAATGTTTCGACATCAGCCACACCATGGGCGAGGCCACGGTGGCGTCCTGCGTGGTGTTCGATGCCCAGGGCCCGCTGCGCAAGCAGTACCGGCGTTACAACATCAACGGCATCGAGCCCGGTGACGACTATGCGGCCATGCATCAGGCGTTGCAGCGCCGCTTCAGGCCATCGGCCGAAGGCCAGCCGGAGATCGTGCTGCCGGATGTGTTGCTGATCGATGGTGGCGCCGGACAAGTGGCGCAGGCGCGCACCGTTCTGGAAGAAGCCGGCTTCCTCCAGCAGGTCCTGCTGGTCGGCGTGGCCAAAGGGCCGGCGCGCAAGCCCGGCGAGGAAACCCTGTTGCTGCCGGATGGGCGCGAGGTGCAGCCGGGTGCGGCGTCGCCAGCCTTGCAACTGGTGCAGCAAGTGCGCGACGAGGCGCATCGTTTCGCCATCACCGGGCATCGTGGCAAACGGCAGAAAGCCCGCAGCAGCAGCCGGCTGGAGGACATCGCCGGAATCGGCCCGCGCCGGCGCGCCGCCTTGCTCAAGCATTTCGGTGGTCTGGCCGGGTTGAAAGCCGCTTCGATGGACGACATCGCGCGGGTGGCGGGCGTCAATCACGCGCTGGCCGAACGCATCTGGAACAGCCTGCATGGCATCGATTCGGCAGCCGCCAGCATGGACGATCGGTAGAATGTGCCCATGACCCTGACCATCCCGACCTGGTTGACCCTGGCGCGCATTGCGCTGATTCCGGTGCTGGTGGTGGTGTACTACCTCGATTATCGCTGGACCAATGTCGCCGCAACGGCCGTGTTTGCGGTGGCTTCGATCACGGATTGGCTGGATGGCTGGATCGCCCGGCGCTACAAGCTGTTTTCCAGGTTCGGTGCATTTCTCGATCCGGTGGCGGACAAATTGATGGTGTCCACCGCGCTGGTGATCACCGTGCAGCATCACCACACGGTGTGGATGGCGCTGTGGGCCAGCGTGATCATCGGCCGCGAGATCGCGGTGTCGGCGTTGCGTGAGTGGATGGCAGAGCTGGGCCTGAGTGCCAAGGTGGCGGTGGCGATGGTGGGCAAGGTCAAGACCACGGTGCAGATGATCGCGCTCGGGTTTCTGCTCTATCGCGAACCGCTGCTGGGCATCCCGGTGTTCCTGATCGGGGAATGGTTGCTGGCAGCTTCGGCCTTGCTCACGCTGTGGTCGGGCTTCCAGTACCTGCGTGCGGCGTGGCCTGCGTTGATCGAGGACGAGGAAAAAAAGTGAGGGCCGGGCGTTGACTGAGGCGAAAGTTTCCGTACAATGACGGGCTCAACGCGGGAATAGCTCAGTTGGTAGAGCACGACCTTGCCAAGGTCGGGGTCGCGAGTTCGAGTCTCGTTTCCCGCTCCAGTTTCAGCGAAGCCCCATTCGTGGGGCTTCATTGTTTGGACGGCAGGCCCAGGCGGTGCTGTCCGGACGGTTCAGATTCAAGCGTCAATCGTCACCGGCCGGGTGGCAGAGTGGTCATGCAGCGGACTGCAAATCCGCGTACGCCGGTTCAATTCCGACCTCGGCCTCCACAATCCAAGCGGGAATAGCTCAGTTGGTAGAGCACGACCTTGCCAAGGTCGGGGTCGCGAGTTCGAGTCTCGTTTCCCGCTCCAGGTTGCCTCAAAGCCCCGCTTTCGCGGGGCTTTGTCGTTTGCGGCAGACCTGCGGGCACTGTCGTAAGCTTGCACCATGCCTGGGTGGCGAAATCGGTAGACGCATCGGACTTAAAATCCGCCGGCCGCAAGGCCATGAGGGTTCGAGTCCCTCCCCGGGCACCATCGCAACGCATCGCGTCCCATCGCAGAGGCTGGAGGTGCCATGTCGCGTTACACCACGTACCTTGCCTGCATCGTCCTGACGCCGATCACCGTGTTGCTGGCGATCCGGTATCCGCATTGGTGGTGGGGGGTGGCGGTGGTTGCCGGACTGGCGCTGGTCGGTACCGTGGATCTGCTGCAGCGCAAGAGCACGTTGCGGCGCAACTTCCCGATCCTCGCGCATTTTCGCTACGGGCTGGAAACCATCGGTCCGGAAATGCGGCAGTACTTCATCCAGTCGGACACCGAGCGGGTGCCGTTCTCGCGCGAGCAGCGGGCCTTGATCTACCAGCGTGCAAAACACGTCAATGACGTGCGCCCGTTCGGCACGCTGCAGGATGTGTACGGGGTGGATTACGAGTGGATCAACCATTCGATGATGCCGGCCGAGGTGGGCAATCACGACTTCCGGATCACCATCGGTGCAGGTTGCGCGCAGCCATATTCGGCCAGCGTGTTCAACATCTCGGCAATGAGTTTCGGCGCACTGTCGGCGGCGGCGATCCGTGCCTTGAATGGTGGCGCCAGGCGCGGCGGGTTCTATCACGACACCGGCGAAGGCTCGATCTCGCCCTATCACCGCGAGGCCGGCGGCGATCTGGTGTGGGAACTGGGTTCCGGCTATTTCGGGTGTCGCAACAACGATGGCAGTTTCAGCGAGGAGCGCTTCATCGCCAATGCCCGCGACCCGCAGGTGAAGATGATCGAAGTGAAGCTGTCGCAGGGTGCCAAGCCCGGCCACGGCGGGGTGTTGCCGGCGGCGAAACTCAGCGCGGAAATCGCCGCCACGCGCGGGGTGCCGATGGGGCAGGATTGCGTCTCGCCAGCGCGGCATTCGGCGTTCTCCACGCCGGTGGAACTGTTGCAGTTCGTGGCGCGATTGCGCGAGATCTCGGGCGGCAAGCCCACCGGGTTCAAGCTCGCCATCGGGCACCCGTGGGAATGGTTCGGCATCGCCAAGGCGATGCACGAGGCCGCGGCATCCAGGCCGGAGTTGCTGCCCGATTTCATCGTGGTGGACGGGGCCGAGGGCGGTACCGGCGCGGCCCCGGCGGAATTCGTCGATCACGTCGGCGTGCCGATGCACGAAGGCCTGATGCTGGTGCACAACACGCTGGTGGGCCTGGCGTTGCGTGACCGCATCAAGCTGGGCGCGGCTGGCAAGATCACCACCGCGTTCGACATCGCCCGCACGCTGGCGCTGGGCGCGGATTGGTGCAATGCCGCGCGCGGCTACATGTTCGCGCTGGGCTGCATCCAGTCCCTGAGTTGCCATACCAACCGCTGCCCCACCGGGATCGCCACCCAGGATCCGTCGCGCTGGAAACACCTGGACGTGCCCGACAAGACCACCCGCGTGTTCGAGTTCCACGACAACACCCTGCGTGCGCTGCGCGACCTGCTGTGCGCGGCGGGGCTGACGCATCCGGATCAACTTGGCCCCGAGCACATCCTGCGCCGGGTGTCGCCCACCGAGGTGCGTTCACTGGCAGCACGTTATCGCTACTTGTCGCCTGGTGTGCTGTTGCGCGACGAGGATCCCGGCCATGCCGTGTTCCGGGATTACTGGAACGATGCCCGCAGTGATTCCTTCATGCCGCCTGCGAATGTCATCCGCCTGCGGTCCAGCAAATCCAGCTGATACGCTGTGCACCTTGTTCCAATGCAGTTTTCACCTTGAACACCGCACTTTCCCATCTCGATCGGCTCGAAGCCGAAAGCCTGCACATCCTGCGCGAAGTCGCCGCCGAGTTCCAGAACCCGGTGCTGCTGTATTCGGTGGGCAAGGACAGCTCGGTGTTGCTGCATCTGCTGTTGAAGGCGTTTTATCCCGCGCGCCCGCCGATCCCGCTGTTGCACGTGGATACCGGCTGGAAATTCCGCGAGATGATCGCCTTCCGCGACCGGCGTGCCGCCGAAACCGGCGTCGAGTTGCGCGTGCACATGAACCCCGACGGCGTGGCGCAGGGCATCGGCCCGGTCAGCCACGGCGCCACCGTGCATACCGACGTGATGAAGACGCAAGGGCTGAAGCAGGCGCTGGACAAGTTCGGCTTCGACGCGGCCATCGGCGGCGCACGCCGCGACGAGGAAAAGTCGCGCGCGAAGGAGCGCATCTTCAGCTTCCGCAACGCCCAGCACCGCTGGGACCCGAAGAGCCAGCGCCCGGAATTGTGGAACCTCTACAACGCCCGCATCCACAAGGGCGAGTCGGTGCGTGCGTTCCCGCTGTCCAACTGGACCGAGCTGGACATCTGGCTGTACATCTATCGCGAGAAGATTCCGGTGCCATCGCTGTATCTGGCCGCACCGCGCCCGGTGGTGGAACGCGACGGCGCGCTGATCCTGGTGGATGACGAACGCCTGCCGCTGCGCGCGGGCGAAGTACCGATGCAAAAACAGGTGCGCTTCCGCACCCTGGGTTGCTACCCGCTGACCGGCGCGATCGAGTCGGACGCCGACACGCTGGAAAAAATCATCGCCGAAATGCTGGTGGCCACCACCTCGGAGCGGCAAGGCCGGGTGATCGATCACGATCCCGCCGCCTCGATGGAGAAGAAGAAGCAGGAGGGCTATTTCTGATGCGCACGGACGACGCAAGCGCGCAGGTCGCCGCCTATCTGCAACAACACGAAACCAAGGGTCTGTTGCGCTTCATCACCTGCGGTAGTGTGGACGACGGCAAGAGCACCCTGATCGGCCGCCTGCTGCACGACACCAAATTGCTGCTGGACGATCAGGTCAGCGCGCTGGAAGCCGACAGCCGCAAGCACGGCACCCAGAATGGCGAGATCGATTTCGCGTTGCTGGTGGATGGCCTGGCCGCCGAGCGCGAGCAGGGCATCACGATTGACGTGGCCTACCGGTTCTTCGGCACCGAGCGCCGCAAGTTCATCGTCGCCGACTGCCCCGGCCACGAGCAGTACACCCGCAACATGGCCACCGGTGCATCCACCGCCGATGTCGCCATCGTGCTGGTGGACGCGCGCAAGGGGCTGCTGACGCAGACGCGCCGGCACAGCTACATCGTGAAATTGCTGGGCATCAATCGCGTGGTGTTGGCGGTGAACAAGATGGATCTGGTCGGTTTCGACCAGACCGTGTTCGACGGCATCGCCGGGCAATACCGCGCGCTGGCCGCACACCTGGGCATCGCGCACGTGCAGTGCATTCCGCTGTCGGCGCTGCGTGGCGACAACATGATCGCGCGTTCGCCGCAGACCCCGTGGTACACCGGGCCGTCGCTGCTGGAGCATCTGGAAACCGTGCCGGTGGAACAGCACGACACCGAAACCGCTTTCCGCCTGCCGGTGCAGTGGGTGTGCCGCCCGAACCAGGATTTCCGCGGCTTTGCCGGCACCGTGGTGGCCGGGCAGGTGGCGCCGGGCGATGCGGTGGTGGTGCTGCCCGCGGGGCGGCGCTCCACGGTGGCGCGGGTGGTGACCGCCGATGGCGATTTGCCGGTAGCCAGCGAAGGCCAGGCCATCACGCTGACGCTGGCCGATGAAATCGACGCCAGTCGCGGCGACGTGATCGTGGCTGCCGGTGCGCCGCTGGAGGTGGCCGACCAGTTCGCCGCGCACTTGCTGTGGATGGGCGATGACCACCTGTTGCCGGGGCGGCCGTACCTGCTCAAGATCGGCACCCGCACCGTCGGCGCGTCGGTGACCGAGATCAAGCACAAGGTCGACGTCAACACGCAGGAAGCATTGGCCGCCAAATACCTGGGCTTGAACGAAGTGGGCGTGTGCAACCTCCACCTCGACCAGCCGGTGCCGTTTGCCAGCTATGCCGACAGTCGCGCGCTGGGTGGCTTCATCCTGATCGACCGCCAGAGCAATGCCACCGTTGCCGCCGGCACGCTGGATTTCGCCTTGCGCCGCGCCGCCAATATCCATTGGCAACATCTGGACGTGGACAAGGCCGCACGTGCCGCCATCAAACACCAGCAGGCGCGCTGCCTGTGGTTCACCGGCTTGTCCGGTGCCGGCAAATCCACCATTGCCAACGTGCTGGAAAAGAAATTGCAGGCGCAGGGCAGGCACACCTACCTGCTGGATGGCGACAACGTTCGCCACGGCTTGAACAAGGATCTGGGCTTCACCGACGAAGACCGGGTGGAGAACATCCGCCGCGTGGCCGAAGTGGCCAAACTGATGACCGATGCCGGCCTGATCGTGCTGGTCAGCTTCATCAGCCCGTTCCGCGCCGAACGCGACATGGCGCGGGCGTTGTTCGAGCCCGGCGAGTTCATGGAAATCTTCGTCGACACCAGCCTGGCCGATGCCGAGCGCCGCGACGTCAAGGGTCTGTACGCCAAGGCGCGGCGCGGCGAACTGCGCAACTTCACCGGGATCGATTCCCCCTACGAAGCCCCGGAACGCCCCGAGCTGCACCTGCGCACCGCTACTGCCGATGCTGCGGCACTGGCTGACGCCGTGCTGGCCGCACTGGGGCTGCACTGACCATTGCCGCCCCCCGCAGCGGCGTGGGCGGCCAGGCGTGCCCCGGAAACGAAAAACGCCACCGCGAGGGTGACGCCAGTCTTTGGATCTTGTTGGTGGGCGGTGCAGGGTTCGAACCTGCGACCCTTGCCGTGTGAATGCCTCCATAGGCTGACACGCCGGAGCACAAGAAGGCAACAAGGCGCATAACTAGCCCTTGTATATCAGATAGTTACGCCAGTACCTCAAGTGCAAGGTTGTGCTTGACGATCCCCTCTCGTGCCCCCAAATTGGACCACAGGTGGACCACGAAACGGGATGAAGCCTCTTCCATCATCTGGAGAGACTTCGTCCATGAAAGCCAAGATCACCACCCAACTTGTGTCTGCATTGCAGCCCGCAGACCAGCCCTACGATGTCAACGACACCGACCTGCGGGGCTTCCAACTCCGGGTTCAGCCCTCGGGCACCAAGACATTCCTGTGCGTTTATCGGCTACGTGGGAGTGGCCGGAAGAATCGTTACGTTATTGGACGTACCCCACCCCTGACCTCGGCGCAGGCCCGAGACGAGGCCAAGAAAGTCTTGGGCGATGTGGCACGTGGTATCGATCCCAATGAGGCCAAGCGGGAACGGCAGCGTGAGGAGCGAAAGCCGACGCTCAGCCAGTTCCTTGATGAGCACTATGGGCCGTGGGCCGGGACCCATCTTGGCACCGCCGACATGACCCTTGCCCGGATTCGGCGGTCGTTCGGCGACCTGATCGACAAGCGGCTGGATAGCCTGACGGCATGGCAGATCGACAAATGGAAGGCCAGCCGTCTCAAGTCCGGGATCAAGGCAAGCACTGTCAACCGCGAAATGGCAGCGCTGCGCTCGGCGCTGACCAAGGCGGTTGAGTGGGATCACCTGACCGACCACCCCATGAGGAAGGTCAAGCAGGCGAAAGTCGAGGACGATCATCGCGTCCGTTACCTGACGGATGACGAGGAAAGGCGTCTCCGGCAGGTGCTCGCAGATCGCGAGGAGACAGCCAAGGCTGCCCGCGAAAGCCATCGCCAGTGGATGGCGGAGCGGAAACTTGCACCCGTAGCCTCAATCGGGCATGAGGAATTTACTGACCACCTCCAGCCGATGATCCTCCTCGCGATGAATACAGGCCTTCGCCGTGGCGAGATTTTCAAGCTGCGAAGTAGTGACATCGACTCTGGAAAGCAGCAAGTGAAGGTCCGCGCCGCTGCCGCGAAGAGCGGCAAGGCTCGCTATGTTCCCTTGAATGCAGAGGCCTTCGACGCAATCACTCGTTGGATGAAGCACCACCCCGGAGCCGGGGACGATCTCGTCTTTCCCGGCAAGGACGGCAATCCGATGACCAACATCGACTCTTCATGGCGGAACGTGTCCAGCGCAGCCAAGTTGCAGGATTTCCGCTGGCACGACCTCCGGCACCACTTTGCGTCACGGTTGGTCATGTCGGGCGTGGACCTGAACACGGTTCGGGAATTGCTCGGTCACGCGGACCTGAAGATGACTCTGCGTTACGCGCATCTTGCTCCGGAGCACAAGGCCAATGCGGTGGCAAAGCTGGTGCGAGCCGCATGAAGAAACATGAACCAGAAATCTGGATCAAGGCCTATGACGGCGGCACAGATTTCTGGCCGCCATATTGGGATCGTTCTGTCCTGCGTCGCATTCTCTCAAGGCCGGACATTGGCCGTCGCTTCGATGAAATCTTGAGGGACTCGGGACTGGAAGTTGCACAAGAGGTTCTGGAAACCTGCCTGTCAATGCGCAGCCTGTGGGAGGCTGCTGCGAAGGTCCCAGAGAAGGTGCAGGAGAAGGCTGTTCGCGAGATTCAAGAGCAGACCTTGAAGCTCCTTGAGGTTATCGAAACCAATAAGGACGCGTTGCGTGCTTATCGCGCATTGCCGCTTTCATTGCCAATCATGTTCCCCGAGCGCCCTGAGCTGCGCAGTCCGTCCGATGATGAAGCACCGCCGCTGTGTCTCGATGATGTGTTGAGCCGGTTCCATGAATCTTTGGATATTCGTTCATCATGGGATGGTTCCTTGCAAGTTCCAAGCAGACCAAGGCATGCCAACGCGTTCCGTACTTACGCAGCGCAGAACTTGATCCGCTTGCTACGCGTCAGGACACTGCGGCCCTCCTACAGCATCGTCGCTGATCTTGTAAACACGATCATTGACGATCCGAATCAGTATCTCGATCCGACCCACGTGGCCAAGCTGGACCCCGGTGTCGAAGACTGAGGTGCGGTATCGCGCGCCATGTGCTCTGTCAAGTAACAAGCTTTCACGAACGACAGGGATTCGTTCCTAACGGCGCTCACATGATCCCAGTGACCTTCGCGGCATAGCGAGGGTGTTCCTCGCATTAAGAGGACCGACTTGACCTGCCCCCAGTAGCCGTACCAGCCATTACTGGGAGAGCCCGGGGTTGAAGGGTACTTCGGTGGGGTTGGTTTGGGTTCGATGATTGGCGGCAAACTGGGCCGGCGGGATGCGTCCGCAACTGCTGTGCGGTCGGACTTGGTTGTAGTCGCGGCGCCACTCGGCGATGACGTCGCGGGATTGAGCCAGCGACGTGAACCAGTGCTCGTTGAGGCACTCGTCCCGGAACTTGCCGTTGAAGCTCTCGATGTAGCCGTTCTGCATGGGTCGGCCAGGCTCGATCAGCAGGTGTTGGATGCCGTGCTGTTGCGTCCATGCGATGAAGGCCCGGCTTGTAAACTCCGGACCGTTGTCCGTGCGCACCGCCCGCGGGTAGCCGCGGAACCGCGCAGCCTGATCCAGCACGCGCACGACGTAGGCGCCGCTGATGCCATGGTCGACCGTGATGTCGACGCACTCGTGGGTAAAGTCGTCGGCGACCGTCAGGCACTTCAGGCGGCGCCCGTTGGCCAGCGCGTCGCTGACGAAATCCATGCTCCATACCGCGTTGGGTGCCGTCGCAGACGACAGCGGCTGGCGCTCGCTGGGCGGCCTGCGAACCTTCTTGCGACGACGCACGACCAGGTTCGCCTCGCGATACAGGCGGTAGACCTTCTTGTGGTTCACAGCCGGGTACTCCGGACGTAGCAGGTCGTGCAGGCGGCGATAGCCGAACCTGCGGCGCACCTGCGCCAGTTCGATGATGCGCGCCGACAGCGCCTGGGTCGCAGGCGTCTGTTCGGGCGGATGGCGGAAGGCATCGCGGGACAGCCCCGCAAGGCGGCAGGCCCGGCGCTCGCTCAACGTCGTGAGTTCGAGCATGCGCCGGACCGCCTCGCGCTTGCGTTGCGGGGCTAACGTTTTACCCCGAAGCCAACCTTGAGCGCTTCGATGTCCAGGTGCGCTTCGGCCAGCAGCCGCTTCAGGCGGTTGTTCTCCGACTCCAGCTCCTTCAGGCGCTTGGCGTCTTCGGCCTCCATGCCGCCGTACTTGGCCCGCCAGGCGTAAAAGCTGGCCGGGCTGAAGCCGTGCTGCCGGCCCAGCTCCGATACCGCCATGCCGGCCTCGGCCTGCTTGATGAAGCCGATGATCTGTTCCGTGGTGAAGCGACTCTTGCGCATGTCCGTCCTCTCTGGATGACGGACTCTACCTAGCTTCGAGTGGTACGGCTCAGTGGGGGCAGGTCAGACTATGCCGAACAACGAACTGATCCGGGGTATGACGGAAGAGCAGGCCGCCGTCTATCTGGGAGTCTCCACTTCCACTCTGCGCCATGGCCGATGCGAGGGCTTCAGGGATGGCCGCATGTCGCCGCCGCCCTTCGTGCGCCTCGGACGCAAGATCGTCTATCTCCGTGACGATCTCGACGCGTGGCTGGCGCAGAACCGCTGCGACCTGTCGCCCCGCAAGGAGGTGCGCGGTGGCTAACTGTTATGACGACAAGGTCGCTGCGGAACATATCAGCAGCCTTCCTGACCGCAACGGGCGCGTTTTCCGCATCCCGGCTCCGGGCGGCTGGATCGTCGTCTGTAGCTCCGTATGCGTAGACGACAAAGGCAATGGGACTTCCATGGCGATGACCTTCGTCCCGGACGAGGGGCACCGCTGGCTGGGTCAGGAGGATGGCAATGAATGATTTCCATCCCGATATCGATCATGCGCGCCAGTTCCTCGCCTTGCTCGATTCTGATCCTGCTAGCTTCACTTTTCAGGTGATCCCCGAGAGGGATGGCTGCAAGACCAAGCCGATGATCTCCCACGGTTCGATTGATGATCTGGCTGATCGACTCTTCGAGGCCAACAAGGCGGGTGCCGGGGTCTTCTTCATGGTGAATGCCGGCGACAAGAAGGGAAGGTGCGCCGAGAACGTGCAGCGCGTGCGCGCGCACTTTGTTGATCTCGATACGCCTGGCGTCGATCCGTTGTTCACAGCAGAAATCCCGCCGCATATCGTCGTCGAAAGCAGCGCCAATAAGTGGCATGCCTACTGGCTGGCGGAGGCTGGGGCCTCCCTTGATGAGTTTTCGGCATTGCAGCGGTCACTGGCCCAACGCTTCTGTGGCGACCCGACGGTCAATGACATTGCACGGCTCATGCGTTTGCCGGGCTTCTACCACCAAAAGAAAAACGGCGAGCCCTTCATGACGCGCATGCACGATGGAATGGGAGGC
The DNA here is from genome assembly GCA_028868545.1 of Lysobacteraceae bacterium. Taxonomy (GTDB): domain Bacteria; phylum Pseudomonadota; class Gammaproteobacteria; order Xanthomonadales; family Xanthomonadaceae; genus Thermomonas. Next base: position 37,101 of record JAGWUF010000021.1, read on the forward strand.
TGACATGTTGGGCATCAAGCTCTCCGACCCGATGAAGCCCTATTCCGCAGCCGACCTGAGGACGGGGTTGCGCTTGGTCGTCTCCAACTCCCAGCCGACGAATAGCAGCCGCATGCAGCCTGCTGCTTCGACGACTGCGAGTAGGGCACTGTTGGGCTCCTTTCCGGATGGAGAACGTACCCATGCGCTGACGCAAGTTGTCGGTCGCATGCTCGCCGTGGGGCTTGAGCCGGAAGAGGTGGCGCAGTTGGCTCAGGATTGGAATGCGCGCCAAAGCCCTCCGCTCGATCCGGATAAGGTGCTCAGTGTCAACGCCGACTGAAATCTGACCCACTTTGGCCCGTTATCGCCGATTGAAAACTGACCCATCCGGGCCCGTTCAAGTGGTGCTCTTCGGTCGGACCGTTCCGGCCTTTCTCTTGTCTTTGAGCCGGTAGCTGTCGCCGCTGATCTGCACGATATGGGCGTGGTGCAGCAGCCGATCCAGCAGGGCGGCGGTCAGCGTGGCGTCGTCGGCCAGGGCACCAGCCCACTGCGGGAACGGCAGGTTGCTGGTCAGGATCATGCTGCCGCGCTCGTAGCGTTTGGCGACGACGTTGAAGAACAGGCTGGCTTCTTCTCGGCCGAACGGCAGGTAGCCCAGCTCGTCGACGATCAGTAGGCGTGGGCCGAGCACGGCGCGATTGAAGTACTCGCGTAGCCGGCCTTGGCTGTTGGCCGACGCCAACTGCAACATCAGGTCGGCCGCCGACAGGAACCGCACCTTGATGCCGGCATGGATGGCCCGCATCGCCAAGGCGATGGCCAAGTGCGTCTTGCCCACGCCCGACGGACCCAGCAGCACCACGTTCTCGGCCCGCTCGATGAAGGCCAGGCTGGCCAACTCCATCACCTGGGGCTTGGAGACGCCCGCGGCGAAGCTGAAGTCGAACGCCTCCAGTGTCTTGACCGAAGGCAGCGTGGCCAGCTTCTGCAAGGTCTGCCGGGTACGCTCGGTACGGGCGGCCATCTCCGCCTGCAGGGCCTGCTCCAGGAACTCGCCGTAGCTGGTCTGGCTGGCGACCGCATGCTGGGCCAAGGCCGGCCACTGGCTGGCGATCGCCGGCAGGCGCAACTGCTCGCACAGCGCGTGCAGTCTGTCGTGCTGCAGGTTCATGCCATCGCCTCCATCAGTTCGCCGTAGACCGACAGCGGGTGCTGGATCGACGGGAATGGCAGCACCCGGGCGGTCGGCGGTGGGGGCAGCATCCGCGTCATCACCGGCTCCGGCAGCGGCTGCAGGCGCTGGCGCTCGTGCACCAGCAAGTCGCAGGGCCGCGCCTGGGTGGTGCCGTGGATGCGGCGGTTGGCCACCTGGTCCAGCCAGCGGTATACCTCGCGGTTGGCGGTGTGCGCGTCCAGCACCAGTCCGCCGCTGCGCAGAGTGGCCGCCAGTGGGACCACGAAGCTGCCCTTGAGGTAGCCGTTGAACCGCTCCACCTTGCCCTTGGTGCGGGCCCGGTAGGGGCGGCACACGCGTGGGGTGAAGGCGCATTGCTCGGCCAGCGCCAACATCTGCGGGTTCCAGCGATGCTGGCCGGGGCCGTACACGTCTCGATCCAGCAGCACCGGCTTGGCGTTGTCGAACAGCACGTGCTGCGGCACGCCGCCGAAGTAGTCGAACGCTCCAACCAGCCCGGCCTCCCAGGCCGGGAAGCTCTCGTCGTCACCAAAGCGCACGTAGGTCGTGCGGCTGTACCCGAGCGTGGCCACGAAGGCGACCAGCCGGTCGCGGCCGCGACGCACCGTGGTGAAGTCCGCCTGCATCTGCTCGCCCGGCGCCGTCTCGAAACGCACTACCGGGTCGGCAGGAGCGCGGCGCAGCGGTGCCATGAACGCCTTGAGCTGGCTGAGGCCGCCGGCATAGCCCTGCTCGGCCAGCTCGCGCAGCAGCACCGTGGCCGGGATCACATCCGGTTGGGCCGCGGCCAGTCGTGTCCGGACGTAGTCCTCATACGGCGCCAACTTGGTCTGTTGTCTGGGCCGTGGGGTGTACTGCGCCTGGGCGCCTCGCAAGTACCGCCGAACCGTGTTGCGCGACACACCCAAATCCCGGGCGATCTCCCGGATCCCCTTGCCCTGGCGGGCCATCACTCTGACTTCCACTGCTTCCTCCTGGGTCAACATCCAGGCGGTCTCCAAAAGACCGCCATCCTCGCCCGGGTGGGTCAGTTTTACATCGGCGCGGGTGGGTCAGTTTTACGTCGGCGGTGACACTCAGCACCGTTGAAAGCCTCGCAAAGACTGATGCACGCAACCATCCGGAGCGCCAAGAGAGGGGTAGCCACGAGGGGCCGCTCACGCCGCTGTTTGACCTCAGTGAGGCTGATATCGGCATGCTGCTCCGGACCAGCCCACAGCCTAGGCGCTGGTTGCTGCAGGACATGCTGCCGCTTGGCGTCGTCGGCATGATCGTCGCGCCGGGTGGAACGGGAAAGAGCCAGTTTGTTCTGCAGCTCGGAGTCAGCGTCGCGACGGGAATCCCACTGTGCGAACTGTGGAAGGTTGGTGAGCAGGGGACGGCGCTTCTTCTCTTGGCAGAAGACGAGAGGGACGAGGTGCATCGGCGCTTGGATCGTATCGTTAAGGAACTCGCACCGATCAATCCGTCGATGGCGAATGATCTGAGCCAGCGGCTGCTCATCAAGTCGATGACGGCGCGAGACAACCTCATGACTCGGAAGAAACCGCATGGCACTGTGGCGACGACTGGCTATGTGGATCGTCTCTTGCTTACGGTCGCTGGTATTCCCGATCTGAAGCTGATCGTGATCGATCCGGCTTCACGCTTTCGTGGCGGCGATGAGAACTCCGCTGACGACGTGACGCGCTTTGTCGAAGAAATGGAACGGATTCGGCAGGCAACGGGAGCGACCGTTCTGGTTTGCCATCACGCCAATAAGGCCAGCATGAATGAGTCCTCTGGTGTGCGCGGTCAGGCTGCGACGCGCGGATCCAGCGCCATGACTGACGGCGTTCGCTGGCAGCTCAATCTCACCACACCGCAGCAGAAGAGCTTGGTTGGGCTGGACGCGACCAAGCGCTATCTCCGTGCGGAACTCGCCAAGAGCAATTATGGCCCGCCAGTTGATCCCGAGATTCTGACCCGCAAGCAGGGTGGCTACCTGACCAGCGCCCGTACTGGTAGCGTTTCGGTGACGCTGGACGACCGCGTTCTGCAACTGATCCGCACGGAGCAAGCAGCTTCTCGCAGCTACTCCGCCAGTATGTTCGAAAAGACCTTTGGTGGCGAGGATGGCCAACTCGCAGTGGGCTTCAACTCAGTGGCGAAAGCGATCAAGCGCCTCATTGACGCCGGACGAGTGCGCAAGGAGAAGGGGA
>JAGWUF010000116.1 GCA_028868545.1 Lysobacteraceae bacterium
ACCGGCACATCGACTGCCTGCACCACCGCAGACACGATCCGCGCCACCAGCTGCGGGTCGCGCATCAGCGCGCTGCCGGCCAGCACGTTGCAGACCTTCTTGGCCGGGCAGCCCATGTTGATGTCGATGATCTGCGCGCCGTGGTCGACGTTGTAACGCGCCGCGTCGGCCAGTGCCTGCGGGTCGGTGCCGGCGATCTGCACGCTGATAGGCGCAGGCTCATCCACATGATCCATGCGGGTGCGCGATTTGCTGGTGTTCCAGAAACGCGGGTCTGAAATCGTCATTTCCGACACCGCCAAGCCCGCGCCCAAACGCTTGCACAACAACCGGAACGGCTTGTCGGTTACCCCCGCCATGGGCGCGAGGATGAGCTTGGGTTCGATGGCGTAAGGGCCGATATGCATCGGCGCATTGTAAGTGGTCGGGCTCAGGCTGCCGGCAGATGCGGCATCGCCAATGCCGCGCCGGCCTGCTCGGTGGAGCGTGCGGCATAACGGCCGGCAAAGCGGACATGTTCGATGAACGACAGCTCCGGGCGCTGCGCCAGCGAAGCCGCCAGTGCGCCATTGAAGGCATCGCCGGCCCCGGTGGTGTCCACCACCTGCGCAGGTTCGGCGGCGATGCGGTAGCAGGCGGCGGTGTCGCCGCACCGTTGCGTGTCCGGATGCGAGACGAAGCAGCCGCTGGCCCCCAGCGTGATGATCACCGTGCCCTGCGGCAGCAGCTCGCGGCACAGGGCGTGCAGGCGCGGCTGGTCCAGGCCTGCCACCGCATCGGCGTCGATGCGGGTACCGACGTGGCGGGCCAGCAGGGCCGCGAATTCGGTTTCGTTCGGGGTCAGCACATCGGCGCGCAGCAGCATCGTTTCATCAATCGCGACATTGGCCGGGGCCGGGTTGAGCAGGCACAGGGCCCGTGCGGCGCGACCGGCATCCAGTGCGCAGGCGATCGCGTCCAATGGCGATTCCAGTTGTGCCAGCACCACGTCACCGGTCGCCACGTCCGCCAGCGCTTGCGTCACGAAGTCCGCCGCCAGCGCCGCATTCGCGCCCGCGCCGATCACGATGCAGTTGCGGCCTTCGGCATCCACGTAGATGCCGGCGGTGCCGGTGGGCGCGCTGCTGGCGGCGGCGTGCAGGGCGATGCCATCGCTGGCGCACAGGCCTCGCGCCAGTTGCGCACCGGCATCATCACCCAGCGCGCAGACGAAGCGGGTCGCCGCGCCGGCACGGCGTGCCGCCATCGCCTGGTTGAAGCCCTTGCCGCCGGGGCCGGTGGCATAGCTGCCGGACAGGGTGGCACCGGGCTGCGGCAGATGGGCCACGCGCCAGACATGGTCGACGTTGAACGACCCGACGACGTGGACGCCCGCCATGTCAGGCACCGCCCACGTCGGCTGCGCCGTGTGCCGGGACGACCTTGTGCGGGTCGTGGCGGTGCTTGAACAGCGGCACGAAGGCCACCGCCATCGCCAATGCGTACAGTGCGAATGCGGTCCAGATGCCGTGCCAGTCCTTGACACCGTCGGCGCCGGTGAAGAAGCGGTCGATCACGAAGCCTGCAACCAGGCTGCCCAGCACCGCGCCGATGCCGTTGGTCATCAGCATGAACAGGCCCTGCGCGCTGGCGCGGATCTTCGGGTCGGCCTGCTGCTCGACGAACAGACTGCCGGAGATGTTGAAGAAGTCGAAGGCCATGCCGTACACGATGCAGCTCAGCACGATCATCCACAGGCCCGGGCCGGGATTGCCGTAGGCGAACAGGCCGAAGCGCAGGAACCACGCCAGCATGCTGATCGTCATCACCGTCTTGATGCCGAAGCG
>JAGWUF010000022.1 GCA_028868545.1 Lysobacteraceae bacterium
GCACGCACCCAGATCTTGCCCAGCGGCATGCCCGGCTTCAGGCCCAACGCAATGGACACCCCCACCACGTACAGGAAGGTGGGGAAAATCAGATCGGTGGGGGTGAAGCCGTTCCATTCGGAATGCTCCAGCGGCGCGTACACGTGCGCCCAGCTGCCGGGATAGTTGACCAGCAGCATGGCCGCCACTGCCCAACCGCGCAGCACGTCCACCGAGAGGAAACGACGCGGTACGGCACCCACCATGGTCTGCATCATCGGCCGGTTTTCCTGCTCAAGACGATGCCAGCCGCCGGTCGATCCACAGCAGCAGATCGCGCAACGGCGTGAACGCGATGCCCAAGCCCATCAATACACCCATGGCATTGGCCAATGCGTCGTGGCTGTCCATCGTGCGGCCCATGCCCATCGCGCCTTGCAACAATTCCAGCCCGATCCCCATCAGCACCAACAGCACGCACACGAAACCCCAGGACAGCCGCCGCGCGAACAATTGCACTGCACTGGCCGACAGCAATCCATACGCGGTGAAGTGCTCCAGCTTGTCGTTCATCCCCACTTGCGGCAGGTCTTTTCCCGGCACCAACGAGGTGATGACCACGATGGCAATGGCCATGACCCACAGCGCCATCCATGTGCGTGGATAGCGGAACGGCTTGAGCGAGCGCCCGAAGCGACGTCGCGAGGCACTCACAGGCGATGACTCAGATCGCCGACCAGAAAGGCGGCGTCCAGTTCGACGCCGCGCTGGAACCCGATGGCTTGAAACCTCTCGCCCATCTCGCTGGGCAGGGTCAGCACCTTGGCCTGCTGGCGCAGGTTGTGCCGCGCGATGTCGTCCGCCGCCTGCGCTTCGGCAGCCTGCAACTGCGCCTGCAAACCGTTGCCCAGCAGGAAGCTGGCCTGCGAGCAGTAGCCGGAGAACTCGAAGCCAGCACCCACGCAGGCTTCGGCCACGGCGGTGAAATCCACCGAGGCGGTGATGTCCTGCAAGCCCGGCCAGGCAAACACATCGCGGGTGACGTGGTGCTGGCGGAACGCGCGCAGGGTGCCGTCATCGCGCTCGGGCTGGTAATACTCGCCGCGGGCATAGCCGTAGTCGATGAAGAGCAGCGCGCCCTCCTGCAGGCCCCCGGCCACCGCCTGCATCCAGTACGGCAACTGCACCAGCACTTCGCTGCGATAGCCATCCGGCAGCGGTGCAGGCAAGCGCCGTTGCAGGTTGACCACCGCCGCCAGCAGCATCGCATCGGCCGGTTTTTCGCCGCGCACGAAACGGCCTTCGCCATCCAGCGCAACGTGCTCTTCCAGCACTTCGCCGTCGCGCGGCACGAAGCGCGAGGCCGGCAACGCATCGATCACTTCGTTGGCGAACAACACCCCGTTCCACGGCTCTGCAATCGGCCCGTCCAGCCAATCGACGCGCGCCGACAATTCCGCTGGCAAGCGCGTCTGCAGCCGTTCCCGTTGCCGTTCGCGCAAATCCGCGCTGGGCTCCAGGATGGCATAACGCGCCGGCAACACGCCCAGCACCTGCAGTGCCTGCAGGCACTCCTCCGCAAACGCACCGCTGCCGCCACCCAGCTCCAGGAACACGGCCCCCTTGCCGGCTTGCCGCAGGGCCGGCGCAACCGCCTGCGCCACGCAGTGGGCAAACAGCGGCGAACGTTCCGGCGCGGTGGTGAAGTCACCACCCGACCCGAACTTGTGCGCCCCGGCGCTGTAATAGCCCAGCCCCGGTGCGTACAGCGCCAGCTCCATGAACTTCCAGAACGGAATGCTGCCACCGGCTGCGATGATGTGTTCCTGGATCACTTCGCGCAGATGCGCGCTGTGTACCTGCGCATCTCCCGAAGGCTGCGGCAACGTGCTCATGGATCCAGCCGAAGACGACGACCGGCGCTCTGGCCTGGCCCCGAAAACACCCGCACCTCGATCGCGCGGATGCGGTGGGCGCGCAGTTCGTCGCGATCGGCGGTGAGCCGGGTCAAAAAATGCGCAGCGAACTCCTCCAGCGTCACGTTCTCGATCGGCAGCAGCAGCACGTCGGCGCGCAAGAACGGGATGCGCTGGCCGTTGAATACCGCAATCACATCCTCGCCCTGTTCTTCGATCTGCAGATACGGCGAGCGCGTGGGCAGGATCATCCACTCGTTCAACTCGCGGCACAACGCGATCACGGTGTCCTTGTAGATGCCGTAATCGAAGCACATGCCGTTGCCCAGCATCTGCGCTTCGATGTCCACTTCCACCTTGAAATTGTGCCCGTGCAGGCGCTCGCGTTCACTGGCCGAAAAGATGGTGAAATGCGCCGCCGAAAACTTCATCGCCTGCTTGGCCAGACGAATGGTGACGGTATCGTTCATGCAAAATCCTTGTCGCTGATATCGCCCAATTGCGGGCGCAGCACGATGTCCTCGACCACGCTGCGCGCCGACAATGCCCACGCCATCCATGCCGCATCGGCCACGTCTTCGGCGGGCATCAGCCGCGCTTCCGGCAATGGCACGCCTGCCCAGGAATCGGTCAGGGTCGCACCCGGCAGCAATGCCACCACGCGCACGCCATGCGGCTTCATTTCTTCGCGCAGATTGCGCGAAAACCCGTACAGCGCGTGCTTGGCAATGCTGTAGCTGCCGCCATTGGGGTAGGCCGCAATCGACGCGGTGCTGCACACGTTCAGCACCATGCCGCTGCGGCGTTCGATCATCGGCGGCAACAGGCGCTTGGTGAGCCGGTAGGCGCCAAACAGATTGGCTTGCAGCATCGCCAGCAACGCATCGTCATCCTCGCTGCTGATCGCCCCCGGCTGGAACGCGCCGGCATTGTTGATCAGCACATCCACCGCGCCGTGCTGCGCCAGCACCGTGTGTGCCAGTGCATCCACCTCGGCATTCTTACTGCTGTCGCACACGTGGCATTGCACCTGCGGGAAGGCCGCTTGTACAGCCTCCAACCCCGCCTGCCCGCGCGCACTGGCAATGACCGTGCAGCCTTCGCGGGCAAACCGCGCCACCATTGCACGGCCAATCCCGCGCGATGCGCCGGTGATCAGCACCACACTCATGCAAAGCTCCCGCGCACGATTTCCACCCCCACCGCCGCCGCATTGACCAGTGCATCGGGCTTGCGCAACTTCAGCCGCACGCCTTTCGCACCGAACTCGGTGAGGATCAAATCGGCGCAGCACTCGGCCAGCGTTTCCACCAGCATGAACTCGGTCTGCGCGATGTACTCGGCCAGTCGCAGGCTCACGGCTTCGTAATCCAGCGCGTCGGCCAGACTGTCGCTGCTGGCGGCGATGCGATTGTCGAAGCGCATGTCAATGTCGAACAACAGCGGCTGCGCGGCGTGGCGCTCGCGGTCGTGCACCCCGATCAGGGCGTCGATGCGCAGGCCTTCGATGAAAACGATGTCGGTCATGGCGTGAGGATACCCTTCCGGCAGGACGCCTCGTCACACTGCCTGCAGTGTCGCCATGTCCCAGCGCGGCACCGCGCGGATGGTGGCATCGTCGTGCTGGCCGGCGGCCAGCCGCAGCGCGCCGGCGAAGGCGATCATCGCGCCGTTGTCGGTGCACAGCGCGGGGCGCGGGAAGCAGGCGCGGCCGCCGCGTTTTTCGCACATCGCGATGAGTTTTTCGCGCAGGCGCTTGTTCGCGCCCACGCCGCCGGCCACGATCAGGGTGTCGGTAGCGGCGGCATCCAGCGCACGGCCGCATTTGATCGCCAGTGTGTCCACCACCGCGTCCTCGAAGCCGCGGGCGATGTCGGCGCGGGTGGTGTCGCTCTGATCACTGTCTCGCCACGCCAGCAGCACCTGGGTCTTCAGCCCGCTGAAGGAAAAATCCAGCCCCGGGCGGTCGGTCATCGGGCGTGAAAACTTGAACTTGCCGGGCGTGCCGGCTTCCGCCAACTTGGCCAACTGCGGCCCGCCCGGATACGGCAGGCCCATCATCTTGGCGGTCTTGTCGAAGGCCTCGCCGGCCGCGTCGTCCAGGGTTTCGCCCAGCAGCCGGTATTGGCCAATCGCCTCCACCGCCACCAGCTGGGTGTGCCCGCCGGACACCAGCAGGGCCACGAACGGCGGCTGCGGCGCATCGGCCTCGATCAGCGGTGCCAGCAGGTGGCCTTCCATGTGGTGCACGCCGATCGCTGGCACGTCCAGACCCCACGCCAGCGAACGCGCCACCCCCGCACCCACCAGCAGCGCACCCACCAGGCCGGGGCCGGCGGTATAGGCCACGCCGTCGATGTCGGCAAGCCGCATGCCGGCCTCGTCCAGGGTCTGTCGGATCAACGGCAGCAACTTGCGCACATGGTCGCGGCTGGCCAGCTCCGGTACCACCCCGCCGTACTCGGCGTGCAGCGCGATCTGGCTGTAGACCGCATGGGCGCGCAGGCCGCCCGCGCCGGTGTCGTACACGGCGACGCCGGTTTCGTCGCAGGAAGATTCGATGCCGAGGACATTCATCCCGCTATCTTGCGCCAAACCTGCTTGCACCGAAACCCGGGCGGCTGCTATCATGCGCGGCTCGCCCCCTATTGACGGGCGATTTCCCAGAACCGAGATTCCCCGATGCCCAGCGTCAAAGTCCGCGAAAACGAACCCTTCGAGTTTGCCCTGCGCCGTTTCAAGCGCACCTGCGAAAAGGCCGGCGTGCTGGCTGAAACCCGCAAGCGCGAGTTCTACGAAAAGCCGACCCAGGAACGCAAGCGCAAGGCTGCCGCTGCCGTGAAGCGTCAGGCGCGCCGCAGCTCGCGCGACGTCACCAAGCGCCAGCGCATGTACTGAGCGCGGTGGTTGACTGCGAAAGCCGGCACGCCCACGCGTGGCCGGCTTTTTGCGTTTCTGCATCCTTCATTCTCCAAGTTTCCCCAAGGCAAGACCATGAGCCTCAAGCAGCAACTCACCGATGACATGAAGGCCGCGATGAAGGCCGGCGAAAAAGACCGCCTGGCGGTGATTCGCCTGATCAATGCCGCGATCAAGCAAAAGGAAGTGGACGAGCGCGTGGAGATGACCGACGCGCTGGTGCTGACGGTGCTGGAAAAGATGGTCAAGCAGCGCAAGGACTCGATCACCCAGTTCGAGGCCGCCGCGCGTGAAGACCTGGCTGCGGTGGAGCGCTACGAGCTGGGCGTGATCGATGCCTACCTGCCGGCCAAGCTGGACGAATCCGCGATCCTGGCCGCCATCGACCGGGCCATTGCCACCACCGGCGCGGCCTCCGCCGCCGACATCGGCAAGCTGATGGGCGTGCTCAAGCCGCAGCTTGCCGGCCAGGCCGACATGGGCCTGGTGTCGAAGCTGGTGAAGCAGAAGCTCGGCTGAGCCATGGGTACCGAGCCTGTCAGCGCCTTCGTCGGCATTCGCGCCGCCACCCCGGAGGACGTGCCGCTGATCCGCCAGCTCATCACCGAGCTGGCCGACTACGAACGCCTGGCCGATGCCGCCGTGGCCACCGATACCGACCTGCTGGCGCAACTGTTCGGCCCGCACCCGGCGGCGGAAGTGCTGATCGGCGAAGTGGACGGCGAGGCCGCCGGCTTCGCCCTGTTCTTCCACAATTTCAGCACTTTCCTGGGCAAGCGTGGCCTGTATCTGGAAGACATTTACGTGCGGCCGCAGCACCGGGGCTGCGGCCTCGGCAAGCACCTGATGGCGATGCTGGCGCGGATCGCGGTGCAGCGGGGTTGCGGCCGCTTCGAATGGAGCGTGCTGGACTGGAACACCGACGCCATCGGCTTCTATCGCCGCATCGGCGCGGTGGGCATGGACGCATGGACGGTGCAGCGGCTGCAAGGCGACGCGCTGCACGCGCTGGCCGCGCGCGACGAGCTGTAGGCCCGGCGTCGCCGGCCCGCCTACACTAGCCCGATGGCCCGCATCCCCGACGCCTTCATCGATGAACTGCTGGCCCGCTCCGACATCGTCGAAGTGGTGGGCGCGCGCGTGCCGCTCAAGCGCCAGGGCCGCGAGTACGCCGCCTGCTGCCCGTTCCACGACGAGCGTTCGCCCAGCTTCACGGTGTCGCCGAACAAGCAGTTCTACCACTGCTTCGGCTGCGGCGCGCACGGCACCGCGCTGAGCTTCCTGATGCAGTACGACCGCCTCGAATTCCTCGATGCGGTGGAAGAGCTGGCGCGGCGGGTAGGGCTGGAGGTTCCGCGCGACACCGCGCAGCGCAATGCCAACCCCGAAACCCGCGACTTGTACGGCGCGATGGAGGCGGCGGCCACCTTTTTCCGCACCCAACTGGCGCACAGCGAGAAGGCGCGCGCCTACGTGGACAAGCGCGGGATCGCCACGGAGATCGTCGAACGTTACGCCATCGGCTACGCGCCCGACGGGTTTTCCGCACTGCGCGATGCGCTGGGCACCGACCCGCAACGTCTGCACCTGCTGGAGCGCGGCGGGTTGTTCTCGAAGAACGACAAGGGCCACGTCTACGACAAGTTCCGCGACCGGCTGATGTTCCCGATCCACGACCGTCGCGGCCGCACCATTGCCTTCGGCGGTCGCGTCATCGACCCCGAGGATTCGCCGAAATACCTCAACTCGCCGGAAACCCCGCTGTTCCACAAGGGCCGCGAGCTGTACGGGCTGTGGCAGGCCAGGCAGGCCAACGCCAAGCTCGAACGCCTGATCGTGGTGGAAGGCTACATGGACGTGGTGGCGCTGGCGCAGTACGGCGTGTCGCAAGCAGTGGCCACGCTGGGCACCGCGACCACGCCCGACCACGCCGAACTGCTGTTCCGCAACGCGCCGGACGTGTACTTCTGCTTCGACGGCGACCGCGCCGGCCGTGCCGCGGCGTGGAAAGCCGTGGAGTCGGTGCTGCCGCGCATGAAGGATGGCCGGCAGGCGTTCTTCCTGTTCCTGCCCGATGGCGAAGATCCGGATTCGCTGGTGCGCCGCGAAGGCGTGGCCGGCTTCGACGCGCGCCTGCGCGATGCCACGCCGCTGTCGACGTTCTTCTTCGCCCACATGTCCCACGACGTGAACCTGGGGAACCTCGACGGCAAGGCGCGCCTGGCCGAGCGCTGCAAGCCCCTGCTGGCGCAGATTCCCGATGGTGCGTTCGGCGACTTGATGCGCCAACGCCTGGCCGAACTCACCGGCATCGGCGGCGCGGGCGGCCACCCACCGCCCACGCGCCGCGCGGCCCCGCCCGCACGCGGCACGCCGGCGCAGAAGCCCAGCCTGGTTCGCAGCACCATCACCCACCTGCTGCACCGCCCCGGCTTCGCGCAGCACTTGCAGCCGCCGTTCCGCTTCGCCGCGCTGCGCCAGCCCGGGATCGAGCTGCTCTCGGAACTGGTGTTGCTGATCCGCGAGCGCCCGGACATCACCACCGGCGCGCTGCTGGAACATTTCGAAGGCCGCGACGAGCTGGCCGCCTTGCAGAAACTGGCGGTGCTCGACCTGCCCGGCGAAGAGCCCGGCCTGCGCGCGGAATTCCTCGACGCCATCATCCAACTGGAACGCCAGGTGTTGCAGCAGCGCATCGAGGCGTTGCAGCAACGCTTCACCGAACTGGATGCGGCAGAAAAGCGCGAGCTGCTGGAGCTGTTGCAGGCGCGGCGGCAACGCTGATGCGTCAAGTGTTGCCGCGTTCGCGCGCCAGCAGGTCCCGCTTGCGCGCGATGCCCCAGCGGTAGCCGGACAGCCCGCCATCGCTGCGCACCACGCGATGGCAGGGAATGGCCACCGCCAGCGTGTTGGCCGCGCAGGCCGCCGCCACCGCGCGGCTGGCGGTGGGCATGCCGATGCGCTGTGCCAGTTGCTGGTAGCTGATCGTGGTACCGGCCGGAATCTTGCGCAGCGCCTCCCACACGCGCTGCTGGAACGCGGTGCCGCGGATGTCCAGCGGCAGATCCAGGCCAAGGCGCGGAGCCTCGACGAAGCCCACCACCTGCGCCACCAGCTGCTCGAACGCGGCATCGCCGCCCACCAGCTCCGCGCGCGGGAAGCGATCCTGCAACTCGCGCAGCAAGGCGTCGGGATCATCGCCCAGTGCAATCGCGCACAAGCCGCGTCCGCTGCGCGCCACCAGCAGCGCGCCCAGCGCGCATTGGGCAAGCGCGAACACGATGCGCGCATCCACGCCGCCCTTGCGGTATTGCGCCGGCTTCATGCCCAGCAGCGTTTCGGCGCTGTCGTAGAAGCGGCTCGCCGCATTGAAGCCGGCATCGAACGCCGCATCCACCACCTTCGCGCCAGGCCGCGCCAGCGCCTCGCGCAGCGCCCGGCCCCGGTGCGCCTGCACGTAAGCCTTGGGCGTGAGCCCGGTGACCGCCTTGAACACGCGGTGGAAATGCGGCGCGCTGAGGCCGGCGTCACGCGCCAATTCGGCCAGCGCGGGGGGCGCGTCGGCGCGCTCGATCCGCTGGCAGGCAGCGGCGATCCGGTCAACGTGCGGGCGGGCGGCAGCTTCGTTCATGGGTGCACTGTAGCCGGCGGGTGGGTGGCCGTCCTCCCGTTTCTTGCGGCCTTCAACGCACCTTGCGGAAGGTCAGGTTGATGCGCTGCGCACCCAGTTGCGGGTGCCGCCCCGGCATGACCGGCAACACGCCATGGAAGCGCATCCGGTCCACACCCCCCCAGACCACCACGTCGCCATGCAGGAGCGGCACCCGCACCGGCTTGTCGCCGCGCGCCAGGCCACCGAACAGGAACGTCGCCGGCAGGCCCAGCGACACCGACACGATCGGCGCCACGCGGTCGTCCTCGTCGCGATCCTGATGCAGGCTCAAGCGGGTACCGGGCGCGTAACGGTTGATCAGGCAGGCATCCGGCACGTAGCCCGCGAAACCCGCGGCGGCGGCGGCCTTGCCCGCCAATTGCAGAAAGCCCTCCGGGAACGCCAGCCACGGCTGTCCGGTCTGCGGGTCGAGCCGGTCATAGCGATACCCGCGCCGATCGCTGACCCAGCCGAAACCGCCGCAATTGCTCATCGCCACTTGCATCACATGCCCGCCCGGCGTCACCAGATGGCGCAGCGGCGCGGCGGCGAGGGCCGCATCGATCCCGGCCAGCAGCGCCTCCGCGAACGGCAGCGCGAACCCATGCAGCACGCCGGCCTGCGCGGCCAAGTGCGTGTGCTGGCCAGCCATCGACGCGGCGAACAGGTCGCTCACGGCTGCGGTGCGAACTCCAGCACCGGCGCCGGCTGCAGCAGCGGCAGCAGCCAATGGTCCAGCAGCAGGAACGCGAACAGTGCCATCAGGTAGACGATGGAATACTTGAAGGTGCGCATCGCGAAGAATTCATCCGGCGGATCCAGCAACTTCCACGCATACCAGATGAACACGCCCCCCAGCACCAGTGCGCCGCCGAGATAGAACATGCCGCTCATGCGCGTGGCCCACGGCAGCACCGTCACCACCAGCAGCAGCACGGTGTACAGCAGGATCTGCCAGCGTGTGTAGGTCACGCCGTGAGTCACCGGCAGCATCGGCACCAGCGCGCGCGCGTAGTCGGCGCGGCGAAAAATGGCCAGTGCCCAGAAATGCGGCGGCGTCCACACGAAGATGATCAGCACCAGCAGCAACGCATATTCCCAATCATGCGCCCGCTGCATGCCGGTGACGGTGGCCCAGCCCAGCAACGGCGGCACCGCACCGGCCAGGCCGCCGATCACGATGTTCTGCGGCGTGGCGCGCTTGAGGAAGCCGGTGTAGATGATCGCGTAACCGATCAGCCCGGCGAAGGTCAGCACCGCGCAGACCAGGTTGACCCACAGCACGAGGATCGCCATCGATGCCGCGCCCAGTACGCTGGCGAACACCAGCACCTGCAGCGGGCGCAGCGTGCCGGTGGCCAACGGGCGTTCGGCGGTGCGCGCCATCAGCTTGTCGATGCGCGAATCCAGCAGATGGTTGATCGCCGCCGCGCTGGCCGCCGCCAACCAGATGCCCAAGGTGCCGGCCAGCAGGCGTGGCCACGGCCAGGCCTCGCCGGGCTGGATCGCCAGCAACATGCCGATGATCGCGGTGAACACGATCAGCGCGACGATGCGTGGCTTGGTCACCATCCAGTATTGCGACGCCATGGATACCGCCATCTCAGGCCTCCGGCAGGCGCAGCCGCGCCAACAAGGTCACCAGCACGAACAACAGCGCGGTGGCTCCGGCGTTGTGCAGCACCGCCACATGCAACGGCAGCGACAGCAGCACATTGGCAATGCCCAGGCCGAACTGAGCCAGCAGCAGCGTCCCCAGCAGCAGCCCCCAGCCACGCAGGCCGGGGCTGCGCAGCAGGCGCGCGGCCACCGCCATCAGGTGGCCGAACACCAGCACCGCCATCAGCCGGTGCGCCAGCTGGATCGCCACCCGCGCCGGGTTGTCGAGGATGCCGCCTTCGTAATCCACGCCGATCCCGCGCCACAGCACGAAACCTTCGGCGAAATCATGCTGCGGCCACCACGCCCCCGCACATTTCGGGAATTGCGGCCCGCAGGCCAGTGCCGCGTAATTGGCCGACGTCCAGCCACCCAACGCGATCTGCACGGCCAGCAGGCCCAGCCCCAGCCACAGCAGGCGTCGCAACTTGCGCGCATCGCCACTGAACAGCGGAATGTCGGTGGCCCGCCACGCCATCCAGGCCAGCAAGGCAAAGGTCGTCAAGCCGCCCAGCAGATGCCCCATCACCACGATGGGTTTGAGCAGCCAGGTCACGGTCCACATTCCCAGCAAGGCCTGGAAGATGATGACCGCCAAGGTCAACGTGGAGATGCGCGCCAGATCCACGTTCGACCAGCGCAGCGCGCCCACCAGCAGCAGGCCTTCGCCCAACACCGCCAGCATCGAGGCCGCCGCGTGCTGGCCGCGCATGTACAACGGGATGGCCAGCGCCACCGCCAGTGACGCGCCCAGCACCTGCAGCCAGCCCTGTGGCCGCTTGCGGGTGGCCAGCAGCGCCAGCACCAGCACCAGCACGCCCAGCGTGCCGGCGATCATGCGATGGAACTGCTCGCGCCATGCCTTGTGCGGCATCACCGGACGGATGGCGGTGGCGGCGTGATCGGTGATTTGCGCGGCATCGGTGGGCCAGGCCACCTTGCCGTAGCAGGTGGGCCAGTCCGGGCAGCTCAGGCCCGCATTGGACAGGCGCACGAACGCGCCGAACACGATCACGCAGGCGGCAAATGCCACCGCCAGCCAGGCGATGCGGTGGAAGTGGCGGAACAGCGGGGCGCGCAGGGTCGTGGACATCGGCAGGAAGACTTCAATTGACTTTGAGCAGGCGTGCAAGATCGGTGCGCAGGTCACCGGGATCGAATCCCGGGGCGTAGCGCAACACCACGAAACCGTTGGGATCGATCAGCCAGACCGTATCATCTTCCGGTCCCGGGTCCTTGCCCGCCGGCAATCCGGCACGCAAGCCGGCATCCACCCGCAGCAGATGCACTTCACGCAAGCCGGTCAGCGGCACCGGCGCGGTTCCGCCCCACAGTACATGCACGCGGTCGGCCTCGCGCCCCATCAGGCGCCAGACCTTGTCCAGGTTTTCCAGCAGTTGCAGGCACTGGCCGCGGCGCGCGCCATCGCAATCACCCGGCAAGGCCACGATCCGCCAGGTGCGCGGGCTGTCCTGCCAGCGGTACACGCTGCCATCGGCCAGCGTCGGCGAGTAGCGGCGCAGATCGCCATAGGGTTGCAGCATCTCGCCCTTGTTCTTCATGCCATGCGGGCGCCAGCCGGAGAAACGCAATACCCCCGCTGCCAGCATGCCGCCGAAGAACAGCACCAGCACGATCAACAGGACGCTGCGATTGCGGCGCAATGCGCCCGGGTTTGCATTCATTCCACTCATTTGCGCGTCTTTCTCAACGTCAATACCAGGGCCACGACCAGTACCGTGATCGCCAGCCCGAACCATTGCACCGCATACCCCAGATGCCGCTCGGGCGTCAGCGTATTGGGCAGGATCTCCAGGTCACGCTCGCCCGGTGCCAGCATCACCCCGGTATCGCCCTGCCGGCGCACCGGATCCAGCCGCAACACCCTCGGTGCGATGCCGGATGGCAGATGCAGCGTGCGGGCGATCCCGGCAAGATCCATGCGTGCCATCAGCCACCGGCCTTCCCCCTGGCGCGCCAGGGCGGCACCGTGGATCAAGCCTTCGGCAGGCGGCGGGGCCAGCAGACCGCGTACGTCCTGCATGCCTCGCACCGGGCAGCCGAACACCGGCAAGACCCGCCTGCCCGCCAGTGGCCACCAGCCGGCATCCACCAGCACCGCCTGCGTGCCCACCTCCGGCAACAGCAAGCAATACATGCGCACGCCCACGCGCCCGTTGCGCTGCTGGTTGTCCAGCCACAGCGTGACATCGGCCAATGCCCCCTGTCCGCTGGCCCAGTCGTACCCCTGCGCACGTCGGCGATCCGACGCCAGCAGCAAGGGCTGCGGGTGGGCGTGATCCAGCGCCTTGTCTGCGGCGGCCAGCATCGCCTGCTTTTCGTGCATACGCGCCAGTTGCCAGTGCCCCAGAAAGGCGAAGCCCGCCGCCAGCAGCAAGGCCAGCAACCACCACAGCAGCAACCGATGCATGCGCGTGCTCATTGCAACGTATTATCCAACACCATCGCTGCGAACTCTCCGCAGCGCCATCCGCCCGAGACGCGCCATGACCGAATCATTGAAAATCCTGCTCATCGTCGGCTTTCTGATCCTCATCCTGTGGAACCTCGGTGCCGGCCTGTATTACATGCTGGTGGACAAGGGCCAGACCAAGCGCACGGTGAATTCATTGACCAAGCGCATTGCACTGAGCATCGCCCTGATCCTGTTCGTGGCGTTGGCGATCAAGCTGGGCTGGATCACCCCGCATGGCGTCGGCCGCGCACCCGGCTGACGCCATCGACAGCGCGCATCCGCCGCAGCGTCAGCGGCCGCAGGACGCACAAAGGCCGGCATCGCCGGCCTTTGTCTTGCTTGGATGGTGCCGCTTACAGCACGTACACGAACAGGAACAGCCCCAGCCACACCACGTCCACGAAATGCCAGTACCACGCCACCGCTTCGAACGCGAAGTGGTTGTCGCGGCTGAAGTGACCCTTGGCGCAGCGCAGCCACATCACCGCCAGCATGATCGTGCCCAGGGTGACGTGCGCGCCGTGGAAACCGGTCAGCATGAAGAAGGTGGAGCCGTAGATGCCCGAACCCAGGGTCAGGTTGAGGCTGTGATAGGCATGGATGTATTCGGTGGCCTGGAAATACAGGAACAGGCAGCCCAGCAGCACGGTGAGCCCGAGGAACAGCAGCAGCGCGCCGCGCTTGGCTTCCTTCAGGGCGTGATGGGCAATCGTGACGGTGACGCCGGAAGACAGCAGGATCAAAGTGTTCAGCAGCGGCAAGCCCCAGGCCGGCACGGTCTGGTAGCTGCCACCGATATTGGCCGGACCATTGCTGGGCCAGCCGGCACTGAAGCCGGGCCAAAGCAACTCATTGGTCACCACCCCATGGCCCTCGCCGTTCAACCACGGCATCGCGAACTGGCGCGCATAGAACAAGGCGCCGAAGAACGCGGCGAAGAACATCACCTCGGAGAAGATGAACCACACCATCCCCATCCGGAACGACACGTCCACCTGCTTGTTGTAATGCCCGGCCAGCGATTCGCGGATCACGTCGCCGAACCATTTGAACAGCACCGCCAGCAGGCTGGCCAGGCCGATGAAAAACACCGTGCGCCCCCAGCTGACTTCATTCAGCCAGCAGGCAAAACCCACCATCGTGGTGAACAGGGCCACCGAGGCGAACACCGGCCATTTGCTGCCGTGGGGAACGAAATAGGCGTCCTGGTCGTGGCTGCCGGTTGCGGCGTGTGCATTGGCCATGGTGGTTTTCCGAAGAGAGCGGGTGAGGTCAGGGGGCGGCGCGAACCGCTCCGGCTTGGCCATGCGGCGACGCAAGTGCGGCGGTCATGGCTTCGTTCTTGAAGAAGGTGTAGGACAGGGTGAGGGTTTTCACCCCGGCCGGGAGTGCCGGGTCGATGATGAAACGCACCGGCATGTCGCGCGATTCGCCGGCGGCCAGCGTCTGCGCGGTGAAGCAGAAACATTCGGTCTTGTTGAAATAACCCGAGGCCCGGGCCGGGGCCACCGACGGCACGGCACTGCCGACGATGGCGCGTTCGGCAACATTGCGGGCGAAGAACAGGGCCTGGTACTGCCGCCCCACCTGCACCTGCATGCTGCGCTGCTCGGGTGCGAACTTCCACGGCAGCTTGGAGTTCACCGCGCCATCGAACTGCACGGTGACCCAGCGCGCATTGGCATCGACCTTGCCGGCACCGGCTGCCACCGGGCCCTGCTCCAGCCGGATCCCGAACACCTTTTCGCAGGCGATGCGATACAAGGGCACCAGCGAAAAGGTGAAGCCGAAAGCGAGCGCCACCACGCCGATCATCTTCCACACCCCCAGCTCGCGAATACCCGCCATGCCTTTCAGTGCCCCAACGCGCTGGAAAGAATGAAACCGGCGTAGACCGCCAGCGCGATGCCGGCGAAGAGCCACGCCGTGCGCCGCGCGCGCTTGCGGCGCGCATCAACGGCATCGGGATTGCTGGAGGGCGGTTGCGTGGTCATGGCCGGGTCAGTGATGCACGTCGCCATGTGCCAGATCCCCTTCGCGGATCACCGGCGGGGTTTCGAAGGTGTGGTGCGGGGCCGGCGACGGCACCGTCCACTCCAGGCCCCTGGCGCCTTCCCACGCCCGCGCCTCGGCCTTTGCGCCATGTTTCTTCGAATGCAGCAGCAGGAATGCCATGAAGAACGGCGTGACGAACATGCCGAACGCGCCGATCGAGCTGACCAGATTCCAGTCGGCGAACACCACGTTGTAGTCCGGGATGCGGCGCGGCATGCCGGCCAAGCCCAGGAAATGCTGCGGGAAAAACAGCACGTTGACGAACACGATCGTCCACCAGAAATGGATCTTGGCCAGGGTTTCGTTGTACATGCGGCCGGTCCACTTCGGCCACCAGTAGTAGATGGCGGCGATGATCGCGAACAGTGCGCCGGTCACCAGCACGTAGTGGAAATGCGCCACCACGAAGTAGGTGTCGTGGTACTGGAAGTCGGCCGGCACCACCGCCACCATCAGCCCCGAGAAGCCGCCGATGGTGAACAGCACCACGAACGAGATCGCCCACAGCATCGGCGCCTCGAAGGTGAGCGAACCGCGCCACATGGTGGTGACCCAGTTGAACACCTTCACCCCGGTCGGAATCGAGATCAGCATGGTGGCGAACATGAAGTACAGCTCGCCGCCCAGCGGCATGCCGACCACGAACATGTGGTGCGCCCACACGATGAACGACAGGAACGCGATCGCCGCGGTGGCATACACCATCGCCTGGTAGCCGAACAGCGGCTTGCGGCTGAAGGTGGGAATGATCTCCGACACGATCCCGAACGCCGGCAGGATCATGATGTAGACCTCGGGGTGGCCGAAGAACCAGAAGATGTGCTGGTACATCACCGGGTCACCGCCGCCGGCCGCATTGAAGAAGCTGGTGGCGAAGAAGCGATCGGTCAGCAGCATGGTCACCGCGCCGGCCAGCACCGGCATCACCGCGATCAGCAGGAACGCGGTGATCAGCCAGGTCCAGCAGAAGATCGGCATCTTCAGCAGATCCATGCCCGGCGCGCGCATGTTGAGCACGGTGGCGATGATGTTGATCGCGCCCATGATCGAGCTGATGCCCATCATGTGGATGGCGAAGATCGCGAATGCCAGGTTGCTGCCGCCCTGCAGTGACAGCGGTGGATACATCGTCCAGCCGCCGCCGGGCGCGCCGCCCGGCAGGAAGAAGGTCAGCAGCAGCAGCGTGAACGCGAACGGCATGATCCAGAACGACCAGTTGTTCATGCGCGGCAGCGCCATGTCGGGCGCACCGATCTGCAGCGGAATCATCCAGTTCGCCAGGCCCACGAAGGCCGGCATGATCGCGCCGAAGATCATCACCAGCGCGTGCATGGTGGTGAGCTGGTTGAAGAACTCCGGCTTCATGTATTGCAGGCCCGGCTGCATCAGTTCGGCACGGATCATGACCGACAGCGTCGCGCCCACGATCACCATGACGAAGGCGAACACCAGGTACAGCGTGCCGATGTCCTTGTGATTGGTGGAGAACAGCCAGCGCTCGACGAAGCCCTGCTTGTGATGGCCGTGTGCGTCATGGTGACCGACGGTTTCGGGATGGGTGGCAGACATGGAAGAGACCTTCTGGAAGCGGGCGTGGGTCAACCGGCCTGCGCAGCAGCCGCTGCGGCAGGTTGGGTCTGCGAACGGGCAGCCGTCGCTGCCGCCGGAGCAGGCTGGGCGGGCGTGTCGGTGGCCGGCGCGGCCGGTGCCGGTGCCGGCGGGGCATGCCTGGCCTTCTCGGCCGCAAGCCAGCTGGCGAACTCTTCCTTGCTCACGGCCTTGACCACGATCGGCATGAAGCCGTGATCCTTGCCGCACAGCTCGGCGCACTGGCCGCGGTAGATCCCGGGCTTTTCGATCTGTGCCCAGGCCTCGTTGACGATGCCCGGCACCGCATCCTGCTTCCAGCCCAGATCCGGCACCCACCAGGAATGGATGACGTCATCGGCGGTCAGCACGAAGCGGATCTTGGTGCCGACCGGCAACACCAGCTGGTTGTCGACGTTGAGCAGATAGTGCGGGGTATCGGCCGCGGTCACGACCTTGCCGCTCTGGCGCAACTCGTCATCCTTGCGGTCCAGGCGCGACGTGAAAGACACGTCTTCGCCCAGATAGTCGTATTTCCACATCCACTGGTAACCGGTCACCTTCACCGTCATCGCCGCATCGCGCACGTCATACATGCGCAGCAAGCCGCTGGTGGCCGGGAAGGCCAAGCCGACCAGGATCAGGATCGGGATGGCGGTCCAGACCGCTTCCAGCCTGGTGCTGTGGGTCAGCGTGGTATCCGGTACCGCACCCTTGGATTTGCGGAACTTGAAGATGGCCACCGCCATCGCCCCGAACACCAGCACCCCGATCACCACGCAGATCCACAGCACCACCATGTGGGCGTCGTAGGCGGCGTGCGAGGTAGGGGTGACCCCTTCCCGCATGTTCAGTTGCCAGGGCTTGGGATCGGCCGAGCTGATGGAAAGGGTATTAGCAGCTGCCAGCAGCGGCAGGGTGGCCAGCGCAAAGGCCGCCAATGCCCGCTGTTTGAAACGACCGAATGTCATCACTATCGCGCCCCGTTGCCTGAATGACGGTGGAGTTGCCGGGCCTGCATTTGACCCAGATCAACCCAACCCAACCGATGCGATGTTAATGGCGCAGCCCGCAGGCGGCAACCTTGCGCTTGTCGAAAGGGGACGCAGCCCCCATTGGTTGGGGTGTTTGCAGCGTGCGCAGGGACTAGACTAGGCAACTCCCCCGCCTGGAATGCCGGTTCCCCCGCGCAATGAGCCACCAAGCCTCGTCCCCGATGCCCGCACCCATTCTGGTGCCGGAACTGAACCCGCTTCCCGCCAGCGAACGTGCCGCGATCACTGCCGGCTGGATTCGCGATGAGGCCGCCCATGTCCGCGAACTGCTGGCGCAGGCCGCGCTGCCGGCCGCCGATCGCGACGCCGCGCAGGCCGTGGCCGCCGACCTGGTGCGCCGCGTGCGCGCCCGCGCCAGCAACCAGGGCATGGTGGAAGCCTTCATGCGCCAGTACGACCTCGGCAGCGAGGAGGGCGTGCTGCTGATGTGCGTGGCCGAGGCGCTGCTGCGCATCCCCGATCAGGGCACCGCCGACGCGCTGATCCGCGACAAGCTGGGCGATGCCAACTGGAAGAAGCATCTGGGCCAGTCCGATTCGGTGTTGGTCAACGCCTCCACCTGGGGCCTGATGCTGACCGGCAAACTGGTGAATCTGGCCGATGACACCAAACGCGACGCGCACGGTGCCTTCCAGCGCCTGATCGGCCGCGCCGGTGAACCCATGATCCGGCTGGCGGTGCGCCAGGCGATGAAGATCATGGGCCACCAATTCGTGCTGGGCCGCAGTATCGACGAGGCGCTGGCGCGTTCGCGCAAGGGCGAAGGTGCCAACTACCGCTACTCCTTCGACATGCTGGGTGAAGGCGCGCTCACTACCCGCGACGCGCTGCGCTACCAGCAGGCCTACCTCGCGGCGATCCACGCCATCGGCCAGTCCGGCCCCAACGGCAGCTTTGCCGGCACCGACGTGTTCGCCGCTCCCAGCATTTCGGTCAAGCTGTCTGCCCTGCACCCGCGCTATGAGCACGCCAAGCGCGCCCGCGTGCTGGACGAGCTGGGCGGCCGCCTGCTGGAGCTGTCGCAACTGGCACGCCGCTACGGCATCGGCCTGACCATCGACGCCGAGGAAACCGACCGCCTGGAACTGTCGCTGGATCTGATCTCCCAGGTACTGGCCGATGCCAGCCTGCGCGGCTGGAACGGCTTCGGCATCGTGGTGCAGGCCTACCAGAAGCGCGCACCGTTCGCGATCGACTACATCGCGCACATGGCCGGGCAACTGAACCGTCGCATCCCGGTGCGGCTGGTGAAAGGCGCGTATTGGGATGCCGAGATCAAGCGTGCGCAGATGGACGGCCAGGCTGGCTATCCGTTGTTCACCCGCAAGCAGAACACCGACGTCAGCTACATCGCCAATGCCCGCCGTCTGCTGGATCACGGCAACGCGGTCTACCCGATGTTCGCCACCCACAACGCGCAGACCATCGCCACCGTGCACCGCATGGCGCGGGCGATGCGCAGCCGCCGCGACTTCGAGTTCCAGAAGCTGCACGGCATGGGCGACGACCTCTATGCCGAGGTGATCCCGGCCGACCGCCTGGACGTGCCCTGCCGCGTGTACGCACCGGTAGGCTCGCACGAAGACCTGCTGCCTTATCTGGTGCGCCGCCTGCTGGAGAACGGCGCCAATTCCAGCTTCGTCAACCGCATCACCGACGAGAGCATCCCGGTCGAAGAACTCATTCGCGACCCGGTGGAGTTCGTGTCCGCGCTCGAACACATCCAGCATCCCCGCATCCCGCTGCCGGTGGACCTCTACCGCAGCCAGCACCAGCATCGAGACAATTCCATGGGCATCAACCTGGCCAATGACGACGCGCTGCGCGAACTTGCAGCAGCGATGAACAACGCCGGCGCCGGCAGCTGGACCGCCAGCCCGCTGGTCGCAGGCACCCAGCCCGCCGGCGAGAAGATCGCGGTCACCAACCCGGCCGACCGTCGCGAAACGGTGGGCCACTGGCAGGCCAGCACCAGCAGCGATGTCGAACGCGCGCTGGCCAACGCCGTGGCCGCGCAGCCGGGCTGGGACGCCACCCCCGCCAGTTCGCGCGCCGCCCTGCTGGAGCACGCCGCCGAGCTGCTGGAGGCGCGCATGCCGGCCTACATGGCGATGTGCACCAAGGAAGCCGGCAAGACCCTGGCCGACGGCATCGCCGAAGTGCGCGAAGCGGTGGATTTCCTGCGCTACTACGCACTGCAGGCGCGCAAGCACTTCGCGCCGATGGCGCTGCCCGGTCCCACCGGCGAAGCCAATTCACTGCAGCTGGCCGGGCGCGGCGTGTTCGCCTGCATCAGCCCGTGGAACTTCCCGCTGGCCATTTTCCTCGGCCAGATCGCCGCCGCGCTGGCCGCCGGCAATACGGTCATCGCCAAGCCGGCCGAGCAGACCAACCTGATCGGCTACGCCGCAGTGAAGCTGCTGCACGAAGCCGGCATCCCGCAGGACGTGCTGCAGTATCTGCCGGGCGACGGCGCCACCGTCGGCGCGGCGCTGACCCGCGATCCGCGCGTGGCCGGGGTCTGCTTCACCGGCAGCACCGAAACCGCGCGCCTGATCAACCGCGCGCTGGCCAGCCGCGAAGCCGGCCCGATCGCCACCCTGATCGCCGAAACCGGCGGCCAGAACGCGATGATCGCCGACAGCTCATCGCTGCCCGAACAAGTGGTGAAAGATGCGCTGGGCTCGGCCTTCACCTCCGCCGGCCAGCGCTGCTCGGCGGCGCGCGTGCTGCTGGTGCAGGACGACATCGCCGACAAGGTGATCGGCATGCTGGCCGGGGCGATGGCCGAGCTGCAGGTCGGCGACCCCGGCCTGCCGTCCACCGACGTCGGCCCGGTGATCGACACCGATGCCAAGTGCGTGCTCGACGACCACGCCGCGAAGATGCAGGGCTCGGCGAAGTTCATTGCCCAGGCCACGCTGAGCGAAGGCACCGAGCACGGCACCTTCTTCGCGCCGACCGCGTGGGAACTGCAGTCGATCGCCGAGCTGGATCGCGAGAAGTTCGGCCCGGCGCTGCACGTGGTGCGCTGGAAGGCCGAGGAGCTGGACGCGCTGATCGACGCCATCAACGCCACCGGCTACGGACTGACCCTGGGCATCCATTCGCGCATCGACGCCACCATCGATCGCATCGTGGCGCGCGCCAAGGTCGGCAACATCTACGTCAACCGCAACCAGATCGGCGCGGTGGTCGGGGTGCAGCCGTTCGGCGGCCAGGGCCTGTCCGGCACCGGCCCCAAGGCCGGCGGCCCGCACTACCTGCCGCGCTTCGCCACCGAGAAAACCGTCACCATCAACACCACAGCGGCCGGCGGCAACGCCTCGCTGCTGACCTTGGGCGACTGAACCGCGCCTGCTTCGCAAGGCGCGTGGCGCGCCTTGCGGCGCTTCGCGACAGCAGCGTGCCGCAACGAAAAAGCCCCGCCGAAGCGGGGCTTTTGGTTGCGGCAAGATCCCGCAGGATCAGAACCGGTATTGCATCGACACGCCGAGCAGATCCGCGTGGCCGGTGAACTTGCCGATCAGGGTGGAGGTGTTGCCGGACGCGATGTCCACGCCCTGCGCCACGGTCGGCGACTTGATCTCGATGCGCTGGTAGCCGGCATCCAGCGACAGGCTGTCGCTGACATTCCAGCTGGCGCCGATCGAATACAGGGTGCGATCGTTGTCGGGCAGACGCGGGGTGCGGTAGGCGTCGTGGGTGGGGGTCTTGTCGAAGCCGATGCCGGCCCGCAGGGTGATGGCCGGGGACAAATCATATTCGCCGCCCACGGAGTAGAAGTTGGTGTTGCTCCAGTGGAACGGCTCGCTGCCCACCACGGTGCCGTTGGTGCGCTTGATGGTCACGTCTTTCAGCGACGTCCAGCCGGTGCGCTGGTAATCCGCCAGCAGGCGGAACGCATCGGTGACGACGTACTTGATGCTCACCGTGGTCACGCTGGGAGTCACCAGGCGGGCACCGCCATCGCCATCCTTGAAGCGCGGATCCGCACCCAGCAAGGCCGGCACATTGACGAAATCGAGCGTGCCCTTCAGCTCATGGTTGATCTCGGACCGGTAGCTCAGACCAATCGCCAATTTGTCGGTCGGCGCGAACTGCGCACCCACCACGTAACCGATGCTGTTGTCGCTGCCCTTCACGGTCAGGCTGCCATCGAGCTGCTGCGGCTTGAACGGATAGGCGGGATTGAAGCAGTTCAGCGGGTTGCCGGAGCCGGCGCAGATCGCGGTACCGAAATCGATCCCCTTGCTCAGGGTGGCTTCACCGCGCTCCCAGATCACGCCAGCGCCAACCGAGAAGCTGTCGTTGACCTTCAACGCAGCCGACAAGGTCAGATCGACGGTCTTCACGTCCGACTCCAGCGCGCGGTAACGGCCCACCCAGGTGCTGTCGTACTTGGTCGCCAGACCGAACGGTGCACCCACGCTGGCGCCCAGGGTCAGACCCTCCAGCGCGCCGTGCATCGGGAACACGGCCGCCATGTTCGGCACCAGGGTCGGCTTGCCGGGGTCGCCACCGTTGCCACCAGTGAGCGGCGCAGCAGCGTTGCCGAGAATGCTGCCGCCGCCGGTGAATTTGGCGTTGAGGTCGATCACGGTGAGATCGGCCTGGAAGGTGTTCTTGTCGAGATTGACCATCGCCGCCGGGTTGAGCGACACCACGGCCGCATCCTTGCCCACCATGCTGCCAGCACTGGACTTGCCGAGATTCTTCACGCTCTGCTCGCGCAGCTGGAAGCCGGAAGCGGCGGCCTGGCCGACAAACAAGGTGCCGACGACTGCCAGTGCCAGCGCCGAGGTACGAAGGGAAAGTGTAGTGCGCATCTGTGGTTCTCCGGTGGCAATGCAACATGGATTGTTATGGTGCGAGGACGCCGAACGACATTCGCCCCCGCGAATGGACAAGCGCCGAATGGGTTACTGCCGGCAGGCAGCCCTCCCCCCACATACGACGCCGTATTGACTATACAGCAATTTTAACCCTCCGCTAACATTCTTTCACCCCCGATGAAGGTCGAACCATGTTTGTCGGCATCACCCCGCGTCAACGACGTCAGCTCCTGTGGGCCACACCACTGTTGTTCGCGACGCTGTGGATTGCCTATGTGGCCGCCGCACTGGTGGCACCGGCGGGACGCATCGCCACCACGCTCGACTGGGGGGTGTTGACGGGCGGTCTGGCCACCTGGTCTGCCTGGCAGGCAGCCATCATGGATGGCAGCGTGTTACGCCTGTTCTCGGCGCTGTTCCTGCACGCCGACTGGATCCACTTGCTGGGCAACCTGGTGTTCCTGCTGATTTTCGGGCTGCCTGCAGAGCGCGTGATGGGTGGTCGCCGCTTTCTGCTGCTGTTCCTGCTGGGGGGCGCATTTTCCAATCTGGCCGCCGTGCTGGCCATCGGGGCCCCCGATCGTGTGGTCATCGGCGCCAGTGGTGCGGTGTCCTCGGTGATCGGAGCCTACCTGGCGCTGTTTCCCGGTGCACGCCTGGGCGTGGTGCTGCCGCTGGGCCTGTTCCTGCAATTCGTGCGGGTGCCGGCGTTCCTGCTGATCGGCCTGTGGGTGTTGCTGCAACTGCTGTTTGCCTACAGCGGGCCGACGTTTGGCTCGGTGGCGTGGCCGGCACATATTGCCGGGTTCTTGTTCGGCGTCGGGTTCGCCCTGCTCACTCGCGCCGCGATCGCCAGACGCCTGCGCCGCAATCGCGGCTACTGAAGATCAGCTGCGCTTGCCGGCAGGTGCTGCCTTGCTGCCTGCCTTGGCCTTGCTGCCAGTCTTGCTGGCGGCAGGCTT
Source organism: Lysobacteraceae bacterium (assembly GCA_028868545.1). GTDB lineage: Bacteria > Pseudomonadota > Gammaproteobacteria > Xanthomonadales > Xanthomonadaceae > Thermomonas. The sequence continues at coordinate 23,096 of JAGWUF010000022.1, forward strand.
TGCGGCAGGTGCCTCCGGCTTGATGCCGGCCATTTTCTTCAACTCCTGCAACGCCGCATCGATGGGCGGCTTGCCCGGCAGCACCTCGCCGGCATTGTCGCCTTCCATTGCCCCCGTTTCGGCCGCCAGATGCCCCGGCAGTTCGGCCTCGCTGATCGGTGCCGGCCGCCGCTGCCCTTGCTGCGGATGCAGCACGATGTCGGGCTGGATTCCCAGCGCCTGGATCGAATGCCCGCTCGGCGTGTAGTAACGCGCGGTGGTGAGCTTGACCGAATCGCCATTCTCCAGCGGCAGCAGGGTCTGCACCGAGCCCTTGCCGAAAGTGCGACTGCCCACCACCACGGCCCGCTTGTTGTCGTGCAGCGCCCCGGCCAGCACCTCCGCAGCACTGGCAGACCCGGCATCCACCAGCACCACCAGGGGCGCACCATGCAGACGATCCCCCGGGGTGGCCTCGAACCGGCTGTCCCCCATCGAGGCGCGGCCCTTGGTGCTGACGATCACGCCCTTGTCCAGCAATTCGTCCGCAATCTGCACCGCGCCCACCAGCAACCCGCCGGGGTTGCTGCGCAAGTCCAGCAACAGGCCGCGCAACGGTGCCGACTGCTGCAACGCATCGAGCTGCTTGACGAAATCGGCCGCCGTGGATGCCTGGAAACTGCCGATGCGGATGTAGCCGAACCCGGGCTCCAGCAACTTCGACCGCACGCTGGCTGCGCGAATGGTATCGCGCAGCAGGGTCAGTTCGAACGGGGCTGCCGTACCCTGCCGAACCACCTTCACCACCACCTTGGTACCCGCCTTTCCGCGCAAGGGGGCCGACGCGTCACGTTGCCCTTTCGCCAGCAATTTTCCGTCGATGCCGATGATCCGGTCGCCGCTGCGCAAACCGGCCCTGGCGGCCGGGCTGTCGTCCAGGGGCGCGACCACGCGCAGCGAGCCATCAGGCAGCTGTTGCAACTGCACCCCCACGCCATCGTAGGTGCCTCGGGTTTGCTCGTCGAAATCCTCGGCATCCGCCTTTTCCATGTAGGCACTGTGCGGATCCAGATCCAGCAGCAAGCCGCGCACCGCCGACTGCATCAGCTTGTGGTCGTCCACCGGGTCCACATAGGCCTGCTTGATGGCGTTGTAAACGGTAACGTAGCGGCGAATTTCCTCCAGCGGCACCTTGGCGGCAGCCGTTTCCATCGCATCCGGATCCTCATCCGACGGCGCCGTTTGCTGGCTGGCCTCGGCCTGCGGCTGCGCCTGTGCCCAGGCGTGTGCCGGCGGCAGGGCAAGCAAGACCACCAATGGAAGAAGTTTGACGCGCATGCACGCTCCGAGGTGTTCGAGAGAAGTGTTCTGGAAATGAGGAACCCGTGTTTCGACCCGGCAACCGGGACGAAGTTGCCATCATCATGCCTGTGATTCCTGGCGCAGGCACGGGCAGGTTATTGCCGCTTCAACCAGTCGGCCGGATTGACCGGGGCGCCGTTGCGACGCAGCTCGAAGTACAGGGCTGGCCGGTCCTGCCCACCCGAACTGCCCACCGTGGCCACCGGCTGCCCGCGCTGGATGCTGTCGCCGGCAGCGCGCAGCAGGCCATCGTTGTGTGCGTACAGGCTCATGTAGCCCTGGCCGTGGTCGATGATCAGGATATTGCCGTAGCCGGTCATCCAGTCCGCGAACACCACGGTGCCATCGGCCACCGCCTTGACCTGGGTGCCGGCATTCGCCGCAATCAACACCCCGTCGCTGCGTCGGCCATCCGGCAAACGCCCACCGAAACTCGCAAGCAAATTGCCGGCCACTGGCCAACTCATCCCTCCGACATGCTGCAGCGAGGCCAGCGCCGGCGGCGGACGTGTTCGCGCGGGCGCGGGCTTGCCCTGCAGTCTTGCCTGCCGCTCGGCTTCAGCCTTGGCGCGTGCGGCCTCCCGCTCTGCGCGCGCAGCAGCGACCCGCAATTGCGTCAGCAAGCTCTGCAAAGCCCTGGCGTCCTGCCCCAGGGCTTTTTCCCGGGCACTGCGATCCTGATATTGCTGTTCGATTCCGGCCAGCAGCCCCGCCCGCTGCTGCCGTGCCTGCTGCAACTGCGCCAATTGCGACGTCTGCTGCCGACGGGAGGCATCCAGTGCCAGCTGCTGCTGCGACACTTGCGATTCCAGCGACTGGATCTGCGCGATTTCGGCAGACAGGTGGCGGATTTTCTCCACTTGTGCGCGCTGCAGATAACCTGCCAGCGTCACCGCGCGTTCGGCATCCTCCACCCGATCCTGCGCCAGCAGGGCCTGCAGGGCTGGCGCCTCGCCTGTCTGCTGCGCGGCTCGCAGCAGGCGTGCAAGTTCCGCCTTCCGGGTCACCAGATCGCCGGCATGGCGGGCACGCGCGGCCTGCAGGCGCGTCAATTCCGCAAGTCCCTGCTGGATCTGCATCCGGGTCTGCTGCAACGATCGTTGCGACCCCCCCACATGCTCGTCGGCCTCACGCAGGCGCCGGCTGGCATCGCCGCGCTGGTCTTCCAGCTTGCGACGCTGGTTCGCGACGTCTCGCAGCTCGCTGCGCACGCTTTGCAGGCGCCGTTCGGCATCGCGTGCGTCCTGCGCGCGCACGCCTGCGCTGACGGCAAGCAGGCACACCATCGCTGCGGTCAACGCGCGCATCAGGCAGGCTGCAGCAAGCTCTGGCCCGTCATTTCCACCGGCTGCGGCAGGCCAAGCAATTCCAGCAGCGTGGGCGCGACATCGCGCAGTGCGCCGCCTGCCCGCAGGCTGACCGTGCGGGTGCCCACATAGACCAGCGGCACCGGGCCGACGGTATGCGCGGTGTGCGGCTGCCCGGTTTCCGGGTCGCGCATCATTTCCAGATTGCCATGGTCGGCGGTGATGAGCAGTGCCCCGCCGACGCCGCGCACGGCCGCGCAGATCTTGCCGATGGCCACGTCCACTGCTTCGGCGGCCTGGATCGCGGCTTGCAGGATCCCGCTGTGGCCCACCATGTCGGGGTTGGCGATATTGCACACGATGGCATCGAAGTGCCCGCCCTGGATCGCATCCACCAGCCTGGCGGTCAATTCCGGGCAGCTCATTTCCGGCTGCAGGTCATAGGTGGCGACCTGCGGGCTGGGAATCAGGATGCGCTGCTCGCCCGGGAACAAGGCTTCGCGCCCGCCGCTGAAAAAGAACGTGACATGCGCATATTTTTCGGTTTCGGCAATGCGCAATTGCGTCTTGCCCGCCTCGGCCAGCAATTCGCCATAGGTCTGGCGCAGGTTGTCGGGGGCAAATGCCACCGGCGCCGGCAAGGCGGCGTCGTATTCGGTCAGGCAGACGAAGCGTGAAAGTCCAGGGCGCTGCGCGCTGAAGCCGTCGAAGGCCGGATCGACGAAAGCCGCCGTCAACTGGCGCGCGCGATCGGCACGGAAATTCATGAACACCACGGCATCCCCATCCTGCATCGGGCTGGCACCGTCCAGCACGGTGGGGCGCACGAACTCGTCGTTTTCGCCGCGTGCATAGGCCATCTGCAATGCCGTCAGCGCATCCGGCGCACATTGCTCGCCATCGGCATCGACAACCGCATTCCAGGCCGCCAGCACGCGCTCCCAACGCCTGTCGCGGTCCATCGCGTAATACCGCCCGCACACGCTGGCAACCATGGCATTGCCCAGCACTGCACAATGCATCTGCAATGCACGCAGGCTGGCCTCGGCCGACTGCGGCGGCGTGTCGCGCCCGTCCAGGAACGCATGCACCCGCACCCGTGCAACCCCCGCGCGCTGCGCCAGCTCCAGCATCGCGAAAATGTGCTGTTCGTGGCTGTGCACCCCGCCCGGCGACAACAGGCCCATCACGTGCAGGGTGCCGTTGTTCGCCTTGGCCGCCGCGCAGGCCGCATTCAATTCGACGTTGGTGAAAAAACTGCCATCCTCGATCGCGGCATCGACGCGGGTCAGGTCTTGATAAACGATGCGCCCGGCCCCCAGGTTCATGTGCCCCACTTCGGAATTGCCCATCTGCCCGTCCGGCAGCCCGACGTAGCGGCCCTCGGTATGGATCAGGGTGTGCGGGCAGCTTGCCAGCAGGCCACGCCAATTCGGGAGTTGCGCCAGCGCCAATGCATTGTCGGCGGTGTCCTCGCGGTGACCCCAGCCATCGAGAATCAGCAGGACGACAGGCTTGGGCGGTTGCTGGGCGGCTGTAGGCACGTGCGATCCTGTGCATTGGACTGGGGGAGTTCGAAGATTGTAGCCGCGCCTAAACCCTGTGCCCGCTTTCCGCATCCTTGTCCGTGAAATCCACTCGGCCTGGAGGCCAGAATGAAGCGTCAACCGTTCGTGACCGGGGCATGGCTGGCGGGCATGCTGGCCTGTGCCGCGGCAATGGCAGCCCCGCAGAGCGCCACGCCGCGCGATATCGACAAGGTCAACGGCCGCATTTCGGCCGAAGCCGGCCAACCCTACGGGGGGCTGAGTACCGTCAATGGCAGCATCACTCTGGCACAAGGCAGCCGCAGCAAATCGGTGGAAACCGTCAATGGCAGCATCACCGCCTCCGATACCGTCAGCAGCGGCAATGTTTCCACCGTCAATGGCAGCATCCATTTCGGCCGACAGGCACGCATCGATGGCGATGCCGAGACCGTCAACGGCAGCATCTTCTTCGACCGTGGCAGCCAGGTGCGCGGCAGCATCAGCACCGTCAACGGCTCGATCGGCATCGTCGGCAGCGAGATCGGCCATGACATCGAAACCGTGAATGGCGACATCACCGTCGGCGCCGACTCGCGCGTGAAAGGCGCGGTCAAGGTGGAGAAGCCGCAGGGCAACTTCGGCAACTGGTTCGGCAAGCAGAAAATTCCGCGCATCGTGATTGGCCCCAATGCCGTCGTCGAAGGCCCGCTGGTCTTCGAGCGCGAAGTGAAGCTCTACATCCACGCCACGGCCCGCACCGGCAGCATCAAGGGCGCCACCGCCATCCGTTACGACGGCAGCGCCCCGCCGCGGGATTGAAGGCTAGAATCGCGAAACCCTGCCTGGAGTTTCGCGATGCGTCTTGCCTTGCTGCCCGTCACCCTGCTGGTGCTGTGCGCCTGCTCGTCCCGCAACGCCGGGCCAACCGCCGGGCCTGCCGCCAGCACCGAGACCGCCACCACCGCCAGTGGCGGCGATCATGCGTTCCATCCGGGCATCAATGGCGCGGATTTCATCGAGCACGTGCGCATGCTGGCCTCGGATGGGTTCGGCGGGCGCGGGCCGGGTTCCCCCGGCGAGACCCGGACCATCGACTACATCCAGTCGCAATTCGCGCGCATCGGGTTGCAGCCGGGCAATGGCGCACACTGGCTGCAAACCGTGCCGATGCTGGAAACCACGGCGGACGAGTCGGCCGTGCTCGACCTGACGATCGGCAACGTCCGGCAGGCCCTGAAATTCGGCAGCGACATGGTCGTGGGCACCCGCACCGGGCAGGCTCTGGTGAATCTGAAAGACAGCCCCATGGTGTTCGTCGGCTACGGGGTCGATGCGCCGGAACGCCACTGGAACGATTACGCCGGCACCGACGTCCGGGGCAAGACCGTGGTGATGCTGGTCAACGACCCCGGCTTCCATGCCGAGGATCCAAAACTGTTCGACGGCAAGCGCATGACCTATTACGGGCGCTGGACGTACAAATTCGAGGAGGCCGCGCGCAAGGGTGCGGCGGCGGCATTGATCATCCATGACACCCCCGGTGCTTCCTATGGCTGGGAAGTCGTGAAGAACTCCTGGTCCGGCCCGCAATACGATCTCCCGGCCAAGGACGACCCGGCGCCACGTTTGCCGGTTCAGGGCTGGATCACCGGCGCCGCCGCCGACGCCCTGTTCAAGGCCGCAGGCCTGGATCTGGCCGCATTGCGTGCGGCCGCCAACAAACCGGGCTTCAAACCGGTTGAACTCAAGGCCACCGCCGCCCTGACACTGAAGAGCACCACCCGGGAAAAAAGCTCCCACAACGTGCTGGGCCTGCTCCCCGGCAGTGAAAAACCCGACGAGGCCATCGTGTACATGGCGCATTGGGATCATCTGGGCACCCACCCGGGCGAGGCCGGCGACAACATCTACAACGGCGCGGTGGACAACGCGACCGGGGTGGCCGGCATTCTGGAAATCGCCGAAGCCTTCCGCAAAAGCAAGACCCCACCCAAGCGCTCGATCCTGTTCCTGGCGGTGACCCTGGAAGAGTCCGGCCTGCTCGGTTCCAGGTACTACGTCAGCCACCCGGTGATTCCGCTGGACAAGACCGTGGGCGTGATCAATCTCGACGCCCTTGCACCCGTCGGCAAGGCACACGACATCACCGTGGTCGGCAAGGGCAGCTCGCAACTGGAAGATCTGCTGCAGACCGCCATTCGCCAGCAGCACCGTCGCATGGTCGACGAAGACAATACCGCCGCCGGCTACTACTTCCGCTCCGACCACTTCAACTTTGCCAAGGCCGGTGTTCCCGCGCTGTATGTCGACAGCGGCAACGATCTTCTGGCCGGCGGCAAGGCGGCTGGCGAAGCCGCCGGCAAGGACTACACCGAGCACCGCTACCACAAGCCGGGCGATCAATACGATGCCGCGACCTGGAACGTGGAAGGCATCGTGCAGGACCTGGAGGCCGTCTACAGCGTTGGCGCGCAGCTGGCGAACAACGGCCAATGGCCGAACTGGTACACCGGCAACCCCTTCAAGGCCGCGCGCGACGAGATGCGCCCGGCACCCCGTTGATCTGCCCGGCACCCGCGATGCCAACTCAGGCTAGACTCCCGGCAATCCACCGCCGGGAGTTGCCATGTTCATTGCCTACAGCTGCATCCTGATTGCCGCCTGCCTGCCCTATCTCTGGGCCGTCCTCGCCAAAAGCAGTGCCCCCGGATACAACAACAAGGATCCCCGCGGCTGGGTGGCCAGGCAGGAAAGCTACCGCGTCAGGAACGCCTACAGCGCCCACCTCAACGCCTTCGAAGCATTTCCGGCATTCGCCATCGCCGTCCTGATGGCCCAATTCGCGCAAGTGAACCCGCAGCACGTGGCATGGCTGTCGATGGCCTTCATTGCCTTTCGCATCCTGCACGGCATTTTCTACATCAGCGTCCAGCAGGCCTTGCGCAGCCTGAGCTGGCTGGGCGGATTTGCCTGCGTCATCGCCCTGATGCTGTCGGCGGCGCTCAAGGTCGGCGGTTGATGTGCTGATCCGCATCAGTCGAAAACACCAAAAAAAAAAAGATGCCGGTGCTTTCGCACCGGCATCGAATTGAAACAACGTGCAAACGTGATGCTTAGAAGTCGTACTGCACCTGGAAGCGCACATAGCGCGGGGTGCTCAGGAAGCGCGGGCTGCCGAAGTTGTAGTAGTTCCGGTAGGCGCCACCCGCAGTCTTGCCGAACCGGCTTTCGTACACCTGCGTTGTCACGACCTTGTTGAACAGGTTCATCACGCTGACCTGCATGCTCAAGCCCGGCAGCATGCTGGGCTTGTAGATCACGTTCGGGCTGAAGGTGATGTTCCAGGGCGTACGGCCCATCTGACCAACCGGGGTGATCGTGTTCGGGTTGGCCGGATCGCAGGCATGGAACACGCCGGTGTAACCGTACTGCGTACCGAAGCTGTCCTTGCCGCCGCCCAAGCAGGAGGTCGGCGAACCCGACTGTGCCAGCAGGTTGAAGCCCATTTCCCATTCGGGGCTGAACTTGTAGCTGCCGTACACCTTGAAGCTGTGACGGTGGTCGTTGAACAGGTAGCCGGTGGCACCGTACATGAGCTCCTTGAAGTCGAAGTCGGAGGTCGTGCCGGTATCGGACTGGCCATTGGTGCTCTTGACCAGACCTTCCAGGTTGCCGTACAGCTTGGACCAGGTGTAGGACGCGCTGACCGACCACTTGTCGGTGGACTTGTCGGCACTGAAGGTCACGGCCTTGTAGGTGCGCTGCGCATCCGGGCCCAGTTCCGCGGCCTTGATGGTGATGTCGCGGACGTGACCATCCACGTTCACGTCCAGACGCAGGGTCAGGTCACGGCCCGGGTTGAACTGGTAGCAGCCCGGGATACCGCCCGGCACATTCCACTCGTTCACCCAGTTGGAGACGCTGTAACCGGCGGCCTTGGCGGCGTTGTACAGGGCACGCGAGTCGCAGGTGTCGTCGATCGCGTTCACCACCTTGCGGTAGGTGCCCTTCACGCCCAGCTGCCAGCCATCCAGGAAGGCATTGCTGGAATGCAGCAGCTGCTGGTAGCCGAGGATGAACTCGTCCTGCGTGTAGGGCTTCAGGCCCTTGCCAGCCACCGCTGCCGGATCCGGCACGCTGCCGTCTTCGCCGTTGTAGACGGCGTTGTACAGGCCGCCGCGGTAGAAGCCGGAGGTGTTCGGGGCATTGTTGGCCGGGTTGAAGGTGCCATTGAAAACATAGATGTTTTCGGTGTAGTACGAAGCCGAAGCGGCACGCAGCGAGACGTTGGCTGCGATCGGCAGCGAGTAGCGGCCAGCCGTGCCGTACAGCTTGCTGTCACCATTGCCCATCATGTCCCAGGTAAAGCCGAAACGCGGCTGCCAGATGTTGGACTGCTTGACGAAGGTCGCGCCGTTGCTGTTCTTGTTGTCGAACGAGTCGTTGCGAATACCGGCATACACCATGAACGTGTCGGTGATGTTCCAGTTGTCTTCGAGGTACCACGACTTCTGCTTGATCTCGACGTTGCCGCCGGTGGCGAAGTAAATGCGATCCACGATCGGGGTGTGATCCAGCGGGTTCGGATCGTTGGCAGCCTGCTCCAGCCACTCATCGGCATAGGAGATGTACTGGACGTCCTGGATCGAGCCCTGACGCGACTTCCAGGTCTCGTCGCTGTAGCCGAAGCTGACCTTGTGGCTGCCCAGCTGCCATTCGAAGTCGATGCGGCCGGCATCACGCTTGTTGTAACCACCGGTGATGCCCACCGAGCTGGATGTACCGCAACCGAGATTCTTGTTGTAAATCGGCGCATCGGAGCGGTAGTCCAGCACCCACGGGCAGGACGGGGCCTGGGTCACGGTGCCGTAGTAGTAGTTGTACACACCAGCCGGGTTCTTGGTGTAGTTCGAGTTGGTGTTGTCCATGCTGCCCCATTGCAGGGCCATGGTCAGGTTGTCGGTGAGGTAGCTGGTCCACTTGATGATGTCGGTGTGGCCGCCGTTTTCCAGGTATTCATTACCCGTGAAATTGGTGCGGGACGCAGTGGCACCCAGCTGGTTGCTGCTGTAGACCGCGTTGTAGTTGTCGTAGGTCGACTTGCGGGTATTGTCGAAGCCGGTGTACTCGATGTGGTTGCTGTCGTTCAGGTACCAATCGAGTTTCAACAGCCAGTACGGCTGGGTGGAGTTGTAATCATTGGCGCTGGTGTTCTTGGACGTGGTGTAGGCTGCAGTCGGGCTGCCGGAGTAGCCGGAACCACGCACGCCGTACGAGCTCGCATCGGATTTGCTGTAGGACATCAAGGCGAAGAAGAACAGCTTGTCCTTGACGATCGGGCCGCCGGCCCACAGGCTCAGGTTGCTGGACGAAGACGTGTTCTGCTTGTAGCTGCGCCACAGCGAGCCGTCCTTCAGGGCAACCGCGTCGGGCTGCTCGCGCAGGTTGTCCGGGGTCCAGGTGTAGCTGACGCCGCCCTTGAACTCGTTGGTACCACGCTTGACGTTGACGCTGGTCACGCCGCCGGTGGAGAAGCCGTAACGGGCACCGTAGCCGCCGGTCTGGATGTCCAGCTGGTCGATGGCCTGGAACGGCACTTCCGAGAACGACAGGTTGTCGTACAGATTGGTGACGTTGAAGCCGTTGATGTAATAGCTGTTTTCAGCCGCGGTGGCGCCGCCGAACGAGGCGTTGCCGAAGAAGTTCGAGCTGGCGGCAGTGCCCGGGGTCAGCAGCGACACGCTGGTGACGTCACGCGCCACCGGCAGGGTGTTCAGCTGCGCAGCCACGAAAGTGGTGCGGGTTTCGGTGCTGCTCAGATCGATCGAGTTGATCGAACCACCCAGCACGGTCACGGCGTCCAACGTGGTTGCGGCACCGGCGGTGCCGCTGCCGAAGCTGGCATTGACGGTCTGGCCGGCAACGACGTTGACATGCGAGGTCTGGCCATCGGAGAGGGTCAGGTCATAGCCACCGATCGGCAGCGCCGGGATGCGGAAGCGGCCGGCCGCATCGACCGGGTACTCGCGCGTCACGCCGGTGGAGGAGCTCTTGACCGTGACCTTGCCGCCGCTGGCAGCAGGCACGTTGCCAGCGATGTCACCCGCAGTGCTCTGCGCCTGCACGCCGCCGGCGAAGCACAGACCCAGTGCAACGGCAAGCGCGCTCCGCGTCAGGCCTTTGGAAAAATTAGAAGCCATGTGTGTAACCCCCATAGGGACGAATTGAGACAAAGGAAAAACGAGAACGCCGAACCCGCATCGGGCTGACTCGGCGACTATAGAGCAAGCAACAATTCTTTAACAAGCCCCTGATGGCGCATTCACATGACGAAACCCCCATTCAGTTTCGCCCGCAACCGGATTGCGTGCGCAGGGGCGGGCGGATTCATGCGAGTTCGGCGGCGATCTTGCGTTGTTCCTCCAGCAGCGCCTGCGGCAGGCGCGGGCCGTATTCGGCCAGGTAATCCCCAATGCTGGCGAACTCGGCCTGCCAGGCTTCGCGGTCGATGCCGAACAGCTTGGCGTGGGCTTCATCGCTCAACGGCACGCCTTCGAGGTTGATGTCATGCGCGATCGGCAGGTGGCCGATGGGCGTCTCCACGGCACCGCCATGCCCCTCCACGCGGCGGAGCATCCACTCCAGCACGCGCAGGTTGTCGCCGAAGCCGGGCCACAGGAACTTGCCGTCGTCGCCCTTGCGGAACCAATTGACGTGGAACACCTTGGGCAGTTTCGCGCCTTCCGTGTCGAAGCTCAGCCAGTGCGCGAAGTAGTCGGCGAAGTTGTAGCCGCAGAAGGGTTTCATCGCCATCGGGTCGCGGCGCATCACGCCGACCGCGCCGGTGGCGGCAGCGGTGGTTTCCGACCCCATCGCGGCGCCGACCAGCACGCCGTGGGTCCAGTCGCGGGCTTCGAACACCAGCGGCACCAGCGAGGCGCGGCGGCCGCCGAAGACGATCGCGCTGATCGGCACGCCGTGCGGGTCTTCGGACATCGCCGAGTAGGACGGGCACTGCTTCGCGCTGACGGTGAAGCGGGAGTTGGGATGCGCGGCCGGACGCATGCTGGCGTCGTACGGCTGGCCCTGCCAGTCGGTGACCGGCACCTGGCCGTTGTCGATGCCTTCCCACCAAGGCTGGTGGTCGGCAGTCACGCCGACGTTGGTGAAGATGGTGTTGGACTGGATCGAGGCCAGCGCGTTCGGGTTGGACTTGTTCGAGGTGCCGGGCGCGACGCCGAAGAAACCGGCTTCCGGGTTGATGGCGTACAGGCGGCCGTCCGGGCCGGGGCGCATCCAGCAGATGTCGTCGCCGATGGTCCAGATCTTCCAGCCGTCGCGCAGATAGCCTTCCGGCGGGATCAGCATGGCGAGGTTGGTCTTGCCGCAGGCAGACGGAAACGCGGCGGCGATGTAGTGGGTCTGGCCCTGCGGGTTTTCGATGCCGAGGATCAGCATGTGCTCGGCCAGCCAGCCTTCGCTGCGCGCCTGGTGGCTGGCGATGCGCAGGGCGTGGCACTTCTTGCCCAGCAGGGCGTTGCCGCCGTAGCCGGAGCCGTACGACTTGATCGTCAGCTCTTCGGGGAAATGCATGATGCAGCGGCGGTTGGGGTCGAGCTCGCCGATCGAGTGCAGGCCCTTGACGAAGGTTCCATCACGCTCGATGCGCGCCAGCGCGGCGGCGCCCATGCGGGTCATGATCCGCATGTTGGCGACCACGTAGGGCGAGTCGGTGATTTCCACGCCGCAGCGCGACAGCGGGGAGTCGATCGGGCCCATGCAGTACGGAATGACGTACATCGTGCGGCCCTGCATGCAGCCGTCGAACAGCGCGTCGATCTCGGCGTGGGCTTCGTCCGGCGCCATCCAGTGGTTGTTCGGGCCGGCGTCCTCGTGGTGGGTGGTGCAGACGTAGGTCAGGTGCTCGACGCGGGCCACGTCGTCCGGATGCGAGCGGTGCAGGGTGCTGCCGGGATGGGTGTCCTGGTTGAGCAGGTGCAAGGTGCCGTCGGCCAGCATCTGGTCGATCAGCATCCGGTTTTCGGTATCGCTGCCATCGCACCAGTGGATGGCAGCGGGCCGGGTGTGGTGGGCGACTTCGGCCACCCAGTGGTTCAAGTGTTCAAGACGGCTGGACATCGGCGTAGTTCCTCGGCCCTTTGCGGGCTCGTTTCTTGGATTGAAATCGTTTGCAAACAACGGCAAAAAAACACCCCCCACACACCTTGCTCAGACCGTGGGAATCAGTGTCGCCATCATGTGGTTGATGTAGGCATCCGCACCCTCGATGGGCTCCCGGCTGCGGAAATTGGGCTGCTCCAGCTGCAGGAAACCGACATACACCGCATAGGTCATGCGGGCGCGGTGCAGCGCATCCTTCTGGTTGAGGCCGGCTTGCCGGAAGGACGCAAACAGGAAACCGATGCGGCGTTCCAGCACATGCTCCAGCACCGCCTGCACGGACGGGTGTTCACGCGCCTTGAGCAGTTCGGAATAGATGATGTGGGTCTTGTTGTGCTGGGTGATCAGCTGGAACAAGGCACGTAACCGCTTGCCGGCATCGTTGATCGACTCCAGTGCGCCATAGGCCGCCTGTTCATCGCGCTCCCAGCGCTCCAGTGCGGCCTGCAGCAACGCGTCACGAGAAGGGAAGTGCCAGTAGAAACTGCCCTTGGTGACATTCAGGCGGCGAGCGATCGGCTCCACCGCAACGGCAGCCACGCCTTGCTCGGCCATCTGGGCAAGCGCCTCCCGGGTCCAGTCATCGGCGCTCAGGCGCTTGCTGCGAAGTGCGGTTTCGGTCATCGATCATGCATCCATACGCAGGCGTCGGTACAAGTATGCTGAGTTTTCACTCTTTTTTGCGCGTTGACAGCGCAACACCAAGCGCCATACTAGGGCGTATGGTATGGCTTGTCTCCCGGGATGCAAGCCCTGCACGCCCACCCGAACGTTTCAAAGGAGCCCCTTGATGAGCATCCTTCTGCCGATTCTCGCGCTGCTGGTTGCCAGCAGCTTCGCCGCCTACCACCGCCTGCGCCTGGCGCCTTGGGTCGCGCTTTCCGCCACCTTGCTGGTGGCTTGTTGGTTGCTGGGGGCCAGCCACACCGCCACGCTGGTGGCGGCAGGCATCGTCGCGCTGGCGAGCCTGCTGCTGGTGCCGGCACTCCGCAAGCCGCTGCTCACCGCACCGGCGCTGGGCTTTTTGCGCAAGGCGCTGCCGCCGCTGTCGCAGACCGAGAAGATCGCGCTGGAAACCGGCTCGGTCGGTTTCGAGGGCGACCTGTTTTCCGGCAAGCCCGACTGGAACAAGCTGCTGGCCTATCCGAAGCCGCAGCTGAGCGCGGAAGAACAGGCCTTCCTCGACGGCCCGGTGGAAGCGCTGTGCAAGCAGATCAACGACTGGGAGATCACCCACGTCCACGCCGACCTGCCACCGGCACTGTGGGAGTTCATCAAGCGCAACAAATTCTTCGGGATGATCATTCCGAAGCAGTACGGCGGGCTGGGCTTCTCCGCGCTGGCCCACCACAAGGTGATCCAGAAGATCGCCTCGATCTCCAACGTGGTCAGCGCCACCGTCGGCGTGCCCAATTCGCTGGGCCCGGGCGAACTGATCAACCATTACGGCACGCAGGAACAGAAGGACTACTACCTGCCGCGGCTGGCGATCGGCCAGGAAGTGCCCTGCTTCGGCCTGACCGGCCCGTTCGCCGGCTCCGATGCCACCTCCATCCCCGACTTCGGCATCGTCTGCAAGGGCGAATGGAACGGCGCACACGTGCTGGGCCTGAAGCTGACCTTCGACAAGCGTTACATCACCCTGGCACCGGTCTCCACCCTGATCGGGCTGGCCTTCCGCATGTACGACCCGGACGGCCTGCTGGGCGACACCCGCGACATCGGCATCACCCTGGCGCTGCTGCCGCGCGATACCGAGGGCGTCGACGTCGGCCGCCGCCACTTCCCGCTGAACTCGCCGTTCCAGAACGGCCCGGTGCGCGGCAAGGAAGTGTTCATCCCGCTCAGCCAGCTGATCGGCGGCGTGGACATGGCCGGCAAGGGCTGGAACATGCTCAACGAGTGCCTGGCCGTGGGCCGCTCGATCACCCTGCCCTCCACCGCCAGCGGCGGTGCCAAATCGGGGGCGGTGGTCACCGGCGCCTATGCGCGCATCCGCAAGCAGTTCGGGCTGTCGGTGGGCCGCTTCGAGGGCGTGGAGGAAGCACTGGCGCGGATCGGCGGCAAGGCCTATGCGATCAGTGCGCTGTCGCAGGCCACCGCCGCGGCGGTGGACCGCGGCGACGTGCCGTCGGTGCCGTCGGCGATCGCCAAATACCACTGCACCGCCGCCGGCCGCGACATTGCCAAGGACATCATGGATGTGATCGGCGGCAAGGGCATCATCCTCGGCCCGCACAATTTCGCCGGTCGTTCGTGGCAGGCCGCGCCGATCGCGATCACGGTGGAAGGCGCCAACATCATGACCCGCAGCCTGCTGATCTTCGGCCAGGGTTCGATCCTCTGCCATCCCTACATCCTCAAGGAAATGCGCGCCGCGCAGGACCCGGATGCCAAGGCCGGCCTGAACGCACTCGACGAGGCGTTGTACGCCCACATCGGTGGTGCGATGTCGAATGCGGTGCGGTCGCTGTGGTTCGGCCTCACCGGCGCACGCCTGCAGTCCACCGCGGGCGATGCGTACACGAAGAAGTTCTTCCGCAAGCTCAACCGCTACGCCGCCAACCTGGCGCTGCTGACCGACGTGTCGCTGGGTGCGCTGGGCGGGCGGTTGAAGTTCAAGGAATCGCTGTCGGGCCGCCTCGGCGACGTACTCAGCCACCTGTACATGATGGGCGCGGTGCTCAAGCGCCACCACGACGAAGGTTGCCCGGAGGCTGACAAGCCGCTGCTGGCGTGGGCCTTCCACAACAGCGCCTACGAGATCGAACTGGCGCTGTCGCAGGCCTTGCGCAACTTCCCGATCAGGCCGCTGGGCTGGCTGCTGTGGCCGCTGGTGTTCCCGCTGGGCCGCCGCGCGGTGGCCCCGGGTGACCGCCTGTCGCACCGCGTTGCCAACGTGCTGATGAATCCTGGCGAAGCACGTGACCGACTGGCCGACGGCGTGTTCCTGACCCCCGGCGAACACAACCCGGGCGGCCGCATCAACAGCTATCTGGAAAAGGCGATCGCCGCGGAACCGGTGGAACGCAAGTTCCTCAAGGCGCTCAAGACCCGCGACATCGAGGCACTGGATTTCGCCGCGCAACTGGACGAAGGCGTGCGCGAAGGCTGGATCACGGCGGAGGAGCGCCGGCAACTGGAAGAATTGCGCACGCTCACCCTGGACACCATCACGGTGGACGACTTCGACACCCACGAGCTGCGTGCCGCCAGCTTCTACGATCAGCCGGCCCCCGTGGGGATACGCGCGGCAGGTTGATCCCGCACCGGCGCAGCACGACAACGGCGGGCCACACGGCCCGCCGTTGTCATGTGCGGCGATCGTCCTGCGGCAGCGCCTTTGCTTCGCCCACCACGCGCCACGCACCCAACGCGAACGCGCCGGCCACCAGCACGCCGACACCGAACACCGCTGCGGAACCGAACCCCGACAGCAGCTTGTGCACCCACACGAAGGTGAGGTCGCCGCCGCGGTAGATCACGGTGTCGATGGCCGCACCGGCCTTGTAGCGCCACTCGCGCGCCACCCGCGTGTAGATGGTTTCGCGGGCCGGCTTGTTCAAGGAAAACTCGCTGCTGCGGGTGACGACCTGCACCACCGCCACCAGCAGCGGCACAGGCAGGGCCGCCAGCACGGCGTAGCCCAGCAGGATGGCAAACGCCGGGATCAACAGCGCCGGGGCAATGCCGTAGCGCGACAACAGGCTGCGGGTGACACGCAGCTGGATCAACAGGGTCAGGACGTTCACCGCCAGGTCGATGCCGGCGTAATAGGCGGTGGCCGCCTTCGGGTCGGGATAGAACTGGCGCACGATCGCCGCCTGTTCGTTGTACAGCAGCGTGCCCACGCCCACCCCGAACACGCACAGCACCGCCATCCAGCGCAACAGCGGCTCGCGGGCCACCAACTGCAGGCCGGCCAGCACGCTGCCACCCATCGGCCTCTCGCCATCGCCCAGCTTGCGCGCCGCCTCGCGCCGCACGGCGTGACGCCGCAGCGGCAGCAGGCAGCCGACGCACAGCAGCAGGAAGCCGGCCGATACCAGCATCAAGTGCGCGATGCCGATGCGCTCCACCAGCGCGCGGGTCAGCATCGGCCCGAGGATCGCCCCCAGGGTGCCGGCCGCGCCGATGTAGCCGTAATAGCTGCGGGCCTCCGCATCCGTCCAGACATCGGCCATGAAGCTCCAGAACACCGCCACCGCGAACAGGTTGAACACCGTGATCCACAGGAAGAACGCCATCCCGCGCCCGGCCACGCCACTGTCGAACATGGCGTAGAACCCCAGC
>JAGWUF010000072.1 GCA_028868545.1 Lysobacteraceae bacterium
CTTGCGGCCGTAGATGCCTTGCACGGTCAGGCCCTTGAAGATGATCTTGTCCCAGTCGCAGCCTGCGCCCTTGGGCATGATGCCGAGCATCGCGATCTTGCCGCCGTGGTACATGCAGTCCAGCATGTCGTTGAAGGCGCGCGGGTTGCCGCTCATCTCCAGGCCCACGTCGAAGCCCTCCATGTGCAGGTCGGCCATCACGTCCTTCAGCGAGGTGTTGGCAACGTTCACCACGCGGGTGGCGCCCATGTCGGCGGCCAGCTTCAGGCGGAAATCATTGACGTCGGTGACGACCACATTGCGCGCACCGATGTGCTTGCAGATGCCGGCGGCGATGATGCCGATCGGACCGGCGCCGGTGATCAGCACGTCCTCGCCGATCACGTCGAACTCCAGCGCGCAGTGCGCGGCGTTGCCGTAGGGGTCGAAGAAGGCGGCCAGCTCGGACGGGATCTGGTCGGGAATCGGCCACAGGTTGCTGGCCGGCATGGTCATGTATTCGGCGAACGCGCCGTTGCGGTTCACGCCGATGCCCACCGTGTTCGGGCACAGGTGCGGCCGCCCGCCGCGGCAGTTGCGGCAGTGGCCGCACACGATGTGGCCTTCGGCCGACACGCGCTGGCCAACCTCATACCCGGTCACGGCCGAGCCCAGCTGCACGATGCGGCCCACGAACTCGTGGCCGATGGTCAGCCCCGGCACGATGGTGCGCTGGCTCCACTCATCCCACAGGTAGATGTGCAGATCGGTGCCGCAGATCGCGGTTTTTTCCAGCTTGATCAGCACCTCGTTGGGGCCGGGCGTGGGCACCGGCACCTGTTCCATCCAGATGCCTTTGGCGGCGTCGCGTTTGACCAGCGCGCGCATCGTGTTGGCTTGCGTCATGAGCAGGGCTCGTCGGGGAAGACCGCCATTTTACGCCGCCGGCCGGGTAGGCGTGCCTGACCAAGGTCACGGGTCTGGCTGCGCTGGCGGTGGTCTAATAGGCGGCTCTCGTTACTGGAGTTTGGATCATGCGCAAACGTACCCTGGCCGCCAGCATGGCGCTGACGCTTGCCGCCGGCGCGGCACAGGCCGACGAAGGCATGTGGATGCCGTCGCAATTGCCGCAGCTTTCGAAAGCCTTGCGCGCGGCAGGTTTCGAAGGCGACCCTGCGCAACTGGCCGACGTCACCCGCGCGCCGCTGGCGGCGGTGGTGTCACTGGGCGGCTGCACCGCCAGCTTCGTGTCGGCGCAAGGCCTGGTGGTGACCAATCACCATTGCGCGATGGGGGCGATCCAGCTCAACTCCACGCCGGAAAACAACCTGATCGAAAACGGCTTCAATGCGCCCACGCTGGCCGCGGAAGTGTCCGCCGGGCCGGCGGCGCGGATCTACGTGACGGTGGGCTTCGACAACATCACCGACCGCATTCTTGCCGGCACCAAAGGCAAGGCCGGGCGCGCGTATTTCGATGCGGTGGACGCGGCGAAGAAAGCGGTGGTGGCGCAGTGCGAGGCCGATGCCGGGCACCGCTGCAGCGTGGCCGACATGTACTACGGCAGCGCGTTCTACCTGATCAAGCAACTGGAATTGAAGGACGTGCGGCTGGTGTACGCGCCGCCGGTGTCGATCGGCAACTACGGCGACGAGATCGACAATTTCGTGTGGCCGCGCCATGTCGGCGACTTCAGTTTCTATCGCGCCTACGTCGGCAAGGACGGCAAGCCCGCGCCGTATGCGAAGGACAACGTGCCCTACCAGCCACCGGCGCACCTGTCGGTGTCCACCGCGCCGGTGAAGGCGGGGGATTTCGCGATGATCGCCGGCTACCCGGGGGTGACCTTCCGGCATCGCACCGCATCGGAATTCGAAAACCAGATCGGCTGGCTGCTGCCCAACCGGGTAGCGCTGCTGGAGGGACTGATCCAGACCATCGACAAGGCCACCGCCGGGCACCCCGACAAGGTGGTGCTGTATGCCTCCACCGTGGCCTCGCTGAAGAACAACCTCAAGCGCGCGCAGGGCGAACTGGAAGGCTTGCGCCGCAGCGACGCCATCCGCGTGCGCGGCGAAGACGAAAAAGCGATGCTGGCGTGGCTGGGCAAGCAGCCGGGTGCCAGGGCCGAACAGGCCGGCATCCGCGCCCTGCAGCAGCAATTGGATGCCGGCGAAGCCAACCGCGCGCGCGACCTGGTGCTGCCGTACTTGCGCCCGGGCTTGCTGGGCGCGGCGGTGCAGTTGCAACGGTTGGCGCTGGAACGCGGCAAGCCCGACGCCCAGCGCGAAAGCGGCTACCAGCAGCGCGACGAGGCGATGCTCGCCGGCGGCTTGAAACAGTTGCAGCGACGCTTCGATCCGGAGGTGGAGAAGGCCACGCTGCGCTTCGCGCTGCAACGGTATTACGCGTTGCCGCAGGCACAACGGGTGGCGGAGTTCGATGCCGTGTTCGGCACCAGCGAGGCCGAGGCGACGCAACGGTTGGAGGCGCTGTATGCCGGCACCAGGCTCGGGAACGAGGCCACCCGTTTGGCGGCAATGCAGCAGGATGCCGCCGCGTTGGCCGCATCCGACGACAGCTTGCTGAAGGCCGCCGCCACCCTGCAGCCGGCGCTGCTGCGGCTGGAGGCCGAAGCCAAGCAGCGCGCCGGCGAGTTGCTGCGCCTGCGGCCGGCGTACATGCAGGCCTTGATTGCCTATCGCACCTCGCAGGGCAGGGCGGTGTACCCGGACGCCAACTCCACCTTGCGGGTGAGCTTCGGCAAGGTCAGCCCGCTGTCGCCGCGCGATGGCGTGGACTATCGCCCGCTCACCACGGTGGCCGGCATCGTCGAAAAGCACACTGGCGTGGTGCCGTTCAATGCGCCCAAGCCATTGCTGGAGGCGATTGCGAAAGGGGATTTCGGCAGCACCGTCGACCCGGAGTTGCGCACCCAGACGGTGGATTTCCTGACCAACCTCGACACCACCGGCGGCAATTCCGGCTCGCCGGTGCTGGACGCGCAGGGCAAGTTGATCGGCTTGAATTTCGATTCCAACTGGGAGGCCGTCAGTGCCAGCTGGATGTACGACCCGCGCTACAAGCGCGCGATCCACGTCGACATGCGTTACCTGCGCTGGCTGCTGGCCAAGGTCTACCCGGCACCGAATCTGCTCGAAGAAATGCAGCTGCCGGCGCAATGAGCGCGCGGCTTTTCGATTGATGGACAAACAGAACGAGGGCAACACCATGCGCAAGACAACGATGGCGGCCGCGATTGCTTTCGCGGTAACAGGGATGGGCACGGCGATGCACCCGGCAATCGCCGGTGAGGGCATGTGGGTGCCGCAGCAACTGCCGCAGATTGCCGGGCCGCTGAAAAAAGCCGGCCTGAAGTTGAACCCGCAACAGCTGGCCAACCTCACCGGCGACCCGATGGGAGCGGTGGTCTCGCTGGGCGGCTGCACCGCCAGCTTCGTATCGAAGCAGGGTCTGGTGGCCACCAACCACCACTGCGCGTATGGCGCGATCCAGCTCAATTCCACCGCCGAAAAAAATCTGATTCGCGATGGCTTCAACGCGCCCACCCACGGCGATGAATTGTCGGCCGGGCCCAATGCCCGCATCTTCGTGCTGGAGGCCATCACCGATGTCACCGCGCAAGCCAGGGCCGCGATGGCGACCGCCGGCATGGATCCCATCAAGCGCACCGATGCGCTGGAGGCCTTCGAGAAGAAGATCACCAGCGACTGCGAGGCCGAGGCAGGTTACCGTTGCCGCGTGTACAGCTTCATGGGCGGCAACACCTATCGCCTGTTCAAGAATCTGGAAATCAAGGATGTGCGCCTGGCCTATGCACCGCCATCCAGCGTCGGCAAGTTCGGCGGCGACATCGACAACTGGATGTGGCCGCGCCACACCGGCGATTTTTCGTTCTATCGCGCCTATGTCGGCAAGGACGGCAAGCCCGCGCCGTATGCGAAGGACAACGTGCCCTACCAGCCGAAGCACTGGCTGAAGATTGCCGACAAGCCGCTGGGCGCCGGTGATTTCGTGATGGTGGCCGGTTACCCGGGCCGTACCGACCGTTACGCGCTGGTGGCCGAGTTCGAGAACACCGCACGGTGGCGCTATCCGGCGATTTCCAAGGCCTACAAGGACCAGATCGCGCTGGTGGAAGCGGCCGGCAAGGCCAGTCCCGAGATCGCGGTGAAATACGCCAGCAGCATGGCCGGCTGGAACAACACCAGCAAGAATTTCGACGGCCAGCTGGAAGGTTTCCAGCGCAACAACGTGCTGGCGATCAAGCAGCGCGAGGAAGCGGCGGTACTGGATTGGTTGCGCAGTCGTGGCGAGGCCGGCAAGCCGGCATTGGTGGCGCACGATACCCTGGTCAAGCTGGTCGAGAGCGGCAAGCGCACGCAGGAGCGCGACCTGGTGCTGGGCAGCTTCAACCGCACCGGCACCGTGGGTGTGGCGGTGTCGCTGTACCGGTTGGCGATCGAGAAGGCCAAGCCCGATGCGCAGCGTGAATCCGGCTACCAGCAACGCGATCTGCCAGGCATCGAGGGCTCGCTCAAGCAGATGGAGCGCCGCTATGCCCCGGCGATGGATCGCCAGTTCCAGCAATACTGGCTGGATCGCTATGTCGCGTTGCCTGCAGCCCAGCATGTGGCGGCAGTGGATGCCTGGCTGGGAGGCAATGACTTGGCGGCTGCGGGCAAGGCCCTGGCACGACTGGACGGCACCGCGCTGGGCAAGCTGGACGAGCGCCTGAAGTGGATGCAGGCGGATCGTGCCGCATTTGAAACCAGCACCGACCCCGCGATCCAGTACGCCGTGGCAGTGATGCCCACCCTGCTGGAAATGGAAGAGCAGGCGAAGGGCATCACCGGCGAGGCATTGGCATCACGCCCGGTGTACCTGCAGGCGATTGCCGACTACAAGAAAACCAAGGGCGAGTTCGTCTATCCCGATGCCAACTCCTCGCTGCGCATCACCTTCGGCAACGTGAAGGGCTACACCAGCTTGCAAGGCAAGGCCTATGCGCCGTTCACGCGGCTGGAGGAAGTGGCGGCCAAGGAAACCGGCAAGGAGCCGTTCGACAATCCGAAGGCGCTGCTGGAGGCGGTCAAGGCCAAGCGTTACGGCGGCCTGGCCGACAAGCGCCTGGGCACGGTGCCGGTCAATTTCCTGTCGGATCTGGACATCACCGGCGGCAACTCCGGCTCGCCGGTGCTGGACGCGCAAGGCAAGCTGGTGGGACTGGCATTCGACGGCACCATCGAGTCGGTGGCCAGCAACTGGGTGTTCGACCCGGTGATCACCCGCATGATCTCGGTGGATCAGCGCTACATGCGCTGGATCATGCAGGAAGTGATGCCGGCGCCGCAGCTGTTGCAGGAATTGGGCGTCGCGCCCCGGCGCTGATGTGCGCCCCCTGCGTCCGGGATGGACTGGGCGCAGGGGGGGTTCCGGAGGCGGTTGCGGCCGGATGCAACCTGTTACGATGGTGCATTGCACAAATCGATGGGGTGCGCGCATGAAGGTCTTGCTTGCCCGGCACGGCGAAACGCCTTGGAATGCCGAAGGGCGTTATCAGGGGCAGGTGGATATTCCGCTGTCGGAGGTCGGGGTCGCACAGGCCACGGCGCTGGGTGCGCGCCTGCAACCGCTGCGCATCGACCGGGCGGTGGCTTCGCCACTTGCCCGCGCCACCCGCACCGCGCAGCTGGCACTGGGGGAAGCCCGTGCGCCTCTGCTGCAGCTTGACGAGGGCCTGAAAGAGATCGGCCACGGCGACTGGGAAGGCTTGCTGGCCAGTGACATCGCCGAACGCGATCCGGTGCGCCTGCAGGCCTGGCGCGATGCCCCGGATACCGTGTTGATGCCGGGCACCGGTGGCGAGTCGCTGCAGATGGTGCTGGATCGGGCATGGCCGGCATTCGCGCGGGCCTGTGCCGGGCTGACTGCGGACGAGACCTTGCTGGTGGTGGCGCACGATGCCGTCAATCGGGTTTTGCTGGCGCGCTTGCTGGGCCTGCCCCTGACTCGGCTGTGGACTTTCCGTCAGGCCCCTACCACGCTCAATCTGCTGCAGGGTGACACCGTCGAGGCACTGGAGGTGGTGCGGCTGAACGACTGCGCCCACCACACTGCTTTTTTTGGCGAGGCCAAACATCGCGCGCTGTAAGCTGCAGAATACGCCGATGCACGAATCCCTTTCCGACTGGCTGGCCTTCATCGGGCAGCAGCACCCAGATGCCATTGCGCTGGGCCTTGCGCGTGTGCGGGATGTCGCGAACCGGATGGGTTTGCAGCATCCTGGCGCACAGGTCATCAGCGTGGCCGGCACCAATGGCAAGGGCTCCACGGTGGCCTTCATCGAAGCCATTGCACGTGCCCAGGGGTTGCGTGTCGGCGCCTATACCTCCCCGCATCTGCATCGCTACAACGAGCGGGTGCGCATTGATGGCGTGGACGCCAGCGATGCCGCGCTGGTGGCAGGTTTCAAGACGGTCGAAGCCGCCCGTGGCGACACGCCGCTGACCTATTTCGAATACGGCACGCTGTGTGCGTTGTGGTTGTTCCAGCAACAGCCACTGGATCTGGTGGTGCTGGAAGTGGGGCTGGGCGGACGGCTGGATGCGGTGAACCTGGTGGATGCCGATGCCGCCATCATCACCACTGTCGATCTGGATCATCAGGACTGGCTGGGCCATGACATCGAGGCGATCGGGCAGGAAAAAGCCGGCATCGCCCGTCCGTTCAAGCCGCTGATCCTGGGCGACGACGACCCGCCGGCCAGCGTCCTGCGCCATGCCTACGCGATCGGTGCGCCGGCCTGGCGGATCGGCAATGATTTCTTTGCCGAACCCGTCGATGCCCAGCATTGGCGGTGGCGCGAGGTGGGCTATTCGATCGACCTGACGATGCCGATGCGCGGTCTGGCGGCACCGGTACAGTTGCGCAATGCTGCCTGCGCGATCGCTGCCTTGCGTGCGCTGGGCCTTGCACTGAGCGATGCCGCGCTGGTGCAGGGCGTGACCAACATCGAGGTGGCGGGCCGTTTGCAGCGGTTCGAGCGTGGCGGCGTGGAGGTGCTGGTGGATGTGGGCCACAACCCGCAGGCCGCGCGGGCGCTGGCGGCGTGGCTGCACAGCCAGCCGTTGCGTCGGACGCGGGTGGTGTATGCGGCGCTGGCCGACAAGGACGCCGCCACTGTGGTGCAGGCCCTGGCCGGTGCAGCCGAAGCCTGGCATCTGGCCGGCACCCAGGACTACGGGCCGCGCGGGCAAACCGTGGAGGCGCTGGCGCGGCTGCTGGTCGGCAGCGTTGCGGCAGGTGGCAGCCAGCACGTGGATGTTGCGTCGGCCTTGCAGGCGGCGCTGTATGCGGCCGAACCCGATGGCCGGGTGCTGGTCTTCGGCTCGTTTCATGCGGCAGCGCAGGCGCTGGCCTATCTGAACGCAACCGGCTGACCCTGCCGCCGGCGCCGGTATAATTCGCTCTCCCACCGCGCCCTTCACCACGGAATCCCGATGGATGCTTCGCTGAAACAGCGCCTGGTTGGCGCGGTCGTGCTGGTCGCGCTGGCGGTCATCTTCCTGCCCATGCTGATCCGAAGCCCGGCGCCCGACAGCGGGGTGTCCAGTGTGTCGATGCGAATCCCGGCCGAGCCGAAGACCGACGCCGGCCCGGGGAGTCAGGATCTGCCCTTGCAAGCGCCGGCCGCAGTACCCGCCGGCGGTGTTTCGGGCATGCCGGCCAGCGTGGCGGAACCCGCCGGTGCAGCCTCGGTCGACCCGGCTGCAGCCTCGGCCGACGGGGTGCCGATGGCGGCCGTGGCGGCCGGGAATTTCGCGGTCAACTTCGGCAGTTATGCCAGCCAGGCCGATGCCGACAAGGTGATTGCCGCCCTCACGGGCAAAGGCCTGCCGGGCTATCGCGACGCCGTGGACATCAACGGCAAGCAGGCATTCCGTGTCCGCGTCGGTCCCTTCGCTGCGCGCGCAATGGCCGAATCCGCACGTCTTCGCGCAAGCCAGATTCGCAAGGATGTCGCAATCAAGGTGATCACCCTGGATGCCGCTCCCGGCACCGAGCCGGCAGTTGCAGCAGTCGCGGGCAAGCCCGAATCCGGGCCGGAGCCCAGGCTCGAGGTGAAGCCGGAAGTGAAGGCGGCAGTGAAGCCAGAGCCGACCAAGCCCGCTGTCGGCAGCAAACCCGAGACCGCCAAGGTGGAAACGCCCAAGGTCGAGCCGCCGCCCGCCAAGCCGGCCAATCCCGCCGGCACCGGCTTCGTGGTGCAGATCGGGGCTTTTGCCTCCGCCGCCGATGCCACCGCCCAGCGCGATGCGCTGCGCAAGGCCGGCTTCAATGCCTTTACCGATACCGTTCCCGGCCAGAATGGCACGCTCACCCGCGTGCGGGTGGGGCCGGTGCTCACCCGTACCGAGGCCGATGCACTGAAGACCAGGCTCAAAGCAGCGGGCAAGGACGGCATGGTGCGTCCGCACCCCTGATTCGCAAATTCCACAGGAACTTTCCCCATGTGCGGCATTCTCGGAATCGTCGGCCAAACCGAAGTGGCCGGGCTGTTGTATGACGGCCTGACCATGCTCCAGCACCGTGGCCAGGACGCCGCCGGCATCGCCACCGCGCATGGCACGCGGTTGCGCGTGCATCGTGGCAACGGGCTGGTGCGCGATGTGTTCGATGCCAAGGCGATGGCCTTGCTGGAGGGCCAAGTGGGCATCGCCCATTGCCGCTACCCCACCGCCGGCAGCGAAGGCAGCGACGAGGCGCAGCCGTTCTACGTCAACTCGCCGTTCGGGATCGCGCTGGCGCACAACGGCAACCTGATCAACACCGAGGCGCTGCGCCGCGAGGTGTTCGAACAGGATCGCCGCAACGTCAATACCGGCTCCGATTCGGAAGTGCTGCTGAATGTGTTCGCCCATGAACTGGACACCCAGAAAGCACTGACGCCGGAGGCGGTGTTCGCCGCGCTGGAGGGCGTGAACCGTCGTGCCAAGGGCGGCTATGCCGTGGTGTGCACGGTGCTGGGGTTGGGGCTGGTGGCGTTCCGCGATCCGCACGGCATCCGTCCGCTGGTGCTGGGCAAGCGCTGCGGCGCGGCCGGCGACGAGTTCATCGTCGCCTCCGAGTCGGTGGCGCTGGACGTGCTAGGCTTCGAGCGCGTGCGCGACGTCGCGCCGGGCGAAGGCATCGTCATCACCAACGATGGCGAGCTGTTCGCGCGCCAGTGCGCGCCCGCCGCGGCGCATGCCACCTGCATCTTCGAATACGTGTATTTCGCGCGGCCCGACTCGATGATCGAGGAAATCTCGGTGCATAAGGCGCGCATGCGCATGGGCGTGACGCTGGGCGAGAAGATCCTGCGCGAGCGCCC
>JAGWUF010000073.1 GCA_028868545.1 Lysobacteraceae bacterium
AAAGGAAACAAAAAAGAAAGATAAACGTGATGATCGAAAGTTTATTTTGTTGCGGTGTTTCGCAATCGCGCATTCATGTTGGTATGCACCGCGCAACGCACTCCCCTTCCGATCGCATGATGTCGGTGCGCCGTATTCCACGCGCACGCCATTTCGAAAGGTTAAACTTGCGATTCAGTCACTCTACTTTCGAGCCCAGCATGCGCAATACCCGCCAACGTCGCCAACACATCGTGGAGCAATTGCTGCAGCACGGCAGCGTGCAGGTCAGCGCATTGGTGGCGCAGCATGGGGTGTCGTCGGTGACCATCCGCACCGACCTCAACCATCTGGAGGCGCAAGGCCTGGTCAGCCGCAGCCACGGCGGCGCCAACCTGCTGCGGATGCCACCGCAGGAGCACGGCATCCATGAAAAAGACACCCTGAACCTGCCGTTGAAGGACGCCATCGGCGCGCGCGCGGCACAGCTGGTGCGGCAAGGCGACAACATCCTCATCGACTCCGGCTCCACCACCATGATGCTGGCACGGCACATGCGCGGCCTGCGCGATGTCACGGTGATGACCAATGGCCTGAACATCGCCTGGGAGCTGGCCGCTGCCCCCGGCCTCACCTTGCGCATGACCGGCGGCCTGCTGCACCAGCCGTCGCTGTCGCTGCACGGCAGCCAGGCCGAAGCCAGCCTGGGCGGCTTCAGTTTCGACATCCTGTTCCTGGGCGTGGACGGACTGGATCTGCAATTCGGCACCACCACCCACCACGAGGCCGAGGCCAGCCTCAACCACCGCATGGTGGAACATGCCCGCCGCATCGTGGTGCTCACCGACTCCAGCAAGTTCGGCAAGGTCAGCCTGCACCGCATCGCCCGGCTCGACGCCATCCACACCGTGATCACCGACGCCGGGATCAGCCCCGATTACCGCGAAGGCTTGCAGCGGCTGGGGATCGAAGTGCTCGTGGTCTGAAGCCCGCCGGTGCCGCAACGAAAACGGCGACCTTGCGGCCGCCGTTTTTTTCGACTTCGCGGTTGCCGGTGCGTCACTTCACGCCGTGCATCAGTTTCTGGATCAGCGGCGCGATCAGGAACAGCACCACGCCGCCGATCAACAGGATCCAGAACCCGCTGGTGTAGGCCGCGTGCGCCGAGGCCACCGTCATCCCGCCCTCGCCGCTGGCTTCCGCCGCGAACAGGCCGGACAGGTTGTTGCCGATGCCGGTCGACAGGAACCAGCCGCCCATGCCGAAACCGACCAGGCGCACCGGTGCCAGCTTGGTGGTCATCGACAGGCCGATCGGCGACAGGCACAGCTCGCCGATGGACTGGATCCAGTACACCGCGAACAGCGTCCAGAACGGGATCTTGCCGGTGTCGGGTGCCACCAGCGAGGACAGCGCGAACATCAGCAGCAGAAACGCCAGCCCGTTGAAGATGATGCCAAGACCGAACTTGCGCGGGATCGACGGATTGGCCTTGCCCATCTTCACCCAGATCCACGCGACCACCGGCGCCAGGGTGATGATCGCCACCGAGTTCACCGACTGGAACCAGGCGTTCGGAAAGACCATGAAGCCGAGGTCGCGATCCACGATCTTGTCGGCGAGGAAGGTGAAGCTGCTGCCGGCCTGTTCGAAGAACATCCAGAACAGGATGTTGAACAGGAAGATCACCAGCATCGCGATCACCTTGTCGCGCGCCACCGCGCCATTGCGGTTGCCTTCCACCAGCAGCAGCGCGCACAGGATCAGGAACATCGGTGCCAGCACGTACCACTGCAGCGCCTTGGCCGGAATGGTGAGCAGGAAATAGAACACCGGGATCGCGCACAGCGCGCCCACGGCGACCGCCGCGATGCGGCCAACGCTCTCGTTGCCGACGTTCGGAAGGCCGATGCCCTTGAGTTGCGCGCGGCCGAACCAGAACCACAGGAAGCTGAGGATCATGCCCACGCCGGAGGCGATGAACACGACCTTGTAGGCCGGCATGTCCTGCACGCCGAACACGTTCTGGGCGAGGTACTGGGTGATGATCGGGGCAATGAACGCACCCGAGTTGATGCCCATGTAGAAGATGGTGAAGCCGGAGTCGCGACGCTCGTCGCCGGTGGAATACAGCTTGCCGACCAGGGTGGAAATGATCGGCTTGAACATGCCGTTGCCGACGATCACCGTGGCCAGCCCCAGCTTGAACAGCTGCTCGTTGGGCAGCGCGATCATGAACAGGCCGGCGGCCATGAATACCGCGCCGAGCAGGATCGAACGCTGGTAGCCGAGGATCTTGTCGGCCACGTAGCCGCCGAAGATCGCGCCGGCATAGACCAGCGCCAGGTACGCGCCGTACAGCCGGCCCGCCGGCGCTTCGCCTTCCGGGTTGCCGTTGTAGAACTGCGCCACGATGTACAGCACCAGCGCCCAGCGAATGCCGTAGAACGCGAAGCGCTCCCAGAATTCGGTCATGAACAACATCCACAACGGGCGTGGATGGCCCATCACCTGCTTGAATTCGGGAATCGTCCCCGACGTTGCGTTTCCTGCGGCTCCGCTCATGCGGCATTCCCCATCTGGTTAGGCGTGAAAGAAAGGCGCACCGTGCCTGCGTTGGGCACGGAACCGGGGGAGGATGGCCGACGCGGCGGCACGCCGTCAAACCTTGCGCATTCACGAACGTCTGCTGCGGCGCAGCAGTTTTCGCTCAAACCGCCGGCGGCGGGCGCGACGATCCGATGCTGGTGCGCACCTCGAACAACTCCGGGAAGAAGGTCAATTCCAGCGCACGTTTGAGAAAAGCCACCCCGCTGGAACCGCCGGTGCCGGGCTTGAAGCCGATGATCCGCTGCACCGTGCGCATGTGCCGGAAACGCCACAGCTGGAACTGGCTTTCCAGATCCACCAGGTCTTCGCACAACTGGTATTCGCGCCAGAACCGGTCGGTGTCCTCGTAGATGCGTTCGAACACCGGCAGCAACGCGGCATCTTGCACATGCGGCAGACTCCAGTCCCGCACCAGATTGGCCGCAGGCACCGCGTGCCCCCAGCGCGCCAGATAGCGCAGGAACTCGTCGTACAGGCTGGGCGCATGCAACACGCCGGCCAGCGCCGACTGCCCCTCCGGATCGTGGGCAAAGACTTTCAGCATCGCCGCATTCTTGTTGCCCAGCAGGAACTCCACGGTGCGGTATTGCAAGGACTGGAAGCCAGACGACGGCCCCAGCACCTCCCGGAATTGCATGTATTCCGACGGGGTCAGCGTCTCCAGCACCGACCACTGCGCGGTGAGCTGCTCCAGCACGCGCTTGCAGCGCGCCGCGCCCTTGCCGAATTGTCCCACCCGGTCCGAACGCAGGTGCGCCACTGCGGCCTGCAGCTCGTGGATCAGCAATTTCAACCACAGCTCCGAGGTCTGGTGCTGGATGATGAACAGCATCTCGTCGTGATGCGGCGGCTGCGACAGCGGTTGCTGCGCCGCCAGCAGCCGATCCAGACGCAGATATCCGGCATAGGTCAGGCGGCCGTGCAGGTCGGTATGGATGCCCGATTCGAGATCGCGCTGGTTGTTTTCACTGGCCATGCGCGATTGTGGCACGCCACGCTGATCACCTTGCACTGCGTCACGCATTTGCAACGGGATTGCGGCATGATCTTCCACATGCGGGCCGGTATGGCTCGTCATTCTTTTCGGGGGAATCCAGACCAATGCACCTTCCACTCCATCGCCTCGCGCTGGCGACGCTGCTTTTTTGTTCGCCCTTCGCGGCGCAGGCGCAGGTCAGCCTCACCGGCGGCACCTACAGCCAGAATTTCGATACGCTGGCCAGCACCGGCACCAGTTCCAGCCTGCCCGCCGGCTGGTTGGTGAATGAAACCGGCGCCAACGCCAATGGCACCTACACCGCCGGCACCGGCTCCAGCAACAGCGGCGACAGCTACAGTTTCGGCGCCGCCGGCAGCACCGAGCGCGCCCTGGGCGGCCTGCGCAGCGGCAGCCTGGTGCCGACCTTCGGTGCCTGCTTCGTCAACAGCACCGGCGCAGCCCTGAGCCAATTCGCCATCGCCTACACCGGCGAGCAATGGCGGCTGGGTACGGCCGGCCGCACCGATCGCCTGGATTTCCAGTACAGCCTCAACGCCACCTCGCTGACCACCGGCGTCTGGGTGGACGTGGATGCACTGGATTTCACCACGCCCAACACCGCCACGGTGGGTGCCAAGGACGGCAATGCCGTCGGCAACAACGCGCCCGTCAGCAGCACCGTCACCGGCATCACCATTGCCAACGGCAGCACGTTCTGCATCCGCTGGAACGATTTCGATGCCGCCGGTGCCGACGACGGCCTGGCGATCGACGACTTCTCGATCACGGTCGGTGGCGTGGCCCTGCCCACCCTGTCGATCAATGATGTCAGCCAGCTCGAGGGCAACAGTGGCACCACCGATTTTGTCTTCACCGTCAGCCTGAGCAGCCCGGCACCGGCCGGCGGCGTCAGCGTGAATTACGCCACCAGCAGTGATTCGGCCACCGCCGGCAGTGACTTCGCCACCACCTCGGGCACGCTGAACTTTGCCGCCGGACAGACCAGCGCCACCCTCACCGTGTCGGTCTATGGCGACACCGACCTCGAAATCGACGAAACCTTCCTGGTCACCTTGAGCAACCCCACCGGCGCCAGCATCGCCGGCAGTGGCGTGGGCACCGGCACCATCCTCAATGACGACATCGTCATCACCTCGATCGGCGTGATCCAGGGCAATGGCGAATTGTCGCCCTTCGATGGCCAGCTGAAGATGACCGAAGGCGTGGTCACCGCCAAGCGCAGCAACGGGTTCTTCCTGCAGTCGTTCGGCAACGGCGCGGCGGCGGCCGACGGCGACCCCGCCACCTCGGACGGCATTTTCGTGTTCACCTCCGCCGCACCGGCGATGGTGGCGGTGGGCGACCATGCGCGCGTGACCGGCACGGTCAAGGAATTCGCCGGCAGCAGCGCCACCCCGACCACCGAGCTGGTCTCGCCCAGCGTCACCGTGTTGAGCAGCGGCAATGCCTTACCCGCGGCCGTGGAAATCACCGCCGCGATGGCCGGCCCCGGCAGCGAGCCGGCCACGCTGGAGCGGCTGGAAGGCATGCGGGTCAGCGTGGCGCAAGCGGTGGTCAGTGCGCAGACCGACGGCAACATCAGCAGCGAAGCCAATGCCACCGCCAGCGACAGCAACAGTGCCTTCGAATTCGTGGTGGCCGGTGTGCCACGTCCGATGCGCGAGCCGGGCATCAGCATCCTCGACCCGTTCCCGATTCCGCCCGCCAAACAGGCCACCATCCCGTACTTCGATGCCAACCAGGAGCGCATCAAGGCGTTCCCGTTGCAGGGCACCCGGCTGGTGGCCGATGCCGGTGCGCCGGTCAGCAACCTGGTGGGTGTGCTGACCTATTTCGGCGATTCGTGGGAACTGTTGTACGACCTGGCCAACCCGCCGGTCATCGGTGCCGCCACCGCCACTGCCGTCAATGATGCCGGCGCCAACGACATCACCGTGGCCGGCTTCAACCTGCAGCGCTTCTTCGACACCACCAACGACCCGACCATCGGCGAGCCGGTGCTGACCGCCACTGCCTTCGCCAATCGCCTGGCCAAGACCGGCGCGGCGATCTGCGACTGGGTGAAGACCCCGGACATCCTGGGCGTGGTGGAAGTGGAGAACATCGGTACGCTCACCGCGTTGTCCGATTACGTCAATGCCAACTGCGCACGCGCCCCGGAATACGTGCCGTATCTGGAGGAAGGCAATGACGTGGGCGGGATCGACGTCGGCTTCCTGGTCAGCAGCCGTGCGGTACGCGCCGGCATGGCACGCGTGCAGGTAAGTTCGGTCACCCAGCTGGACAAGACCACCCAATACGGCACTTCACCACTGGGCTGTACCCCCGGCAGCGTCGGCTGCACCTCCAGCAACCTGTATGACCGCCCGCCGCTGGCGCTGCGTTCCAATGTGCGTTTCAGCGATGGCCGCAATTACCCGCTGACGGTGATCGTCAACCACCTGCGCTCGCTGGGCGGCAACGACGACCCGGTGAATGGCCGCGTGCGCTACAAGCGCGCCGAGCAGGCGGTGGAGCTGGCGCGGCTGGTCAACGACATGCAGGTGGCCAACCCCGCCGAGAAAATCGTGCTGGTGGGCGATTTCAACGCGTTCCCGTTCAATGACGGCTATGTCGACGTGATGGGCATCATCACCGGTCACCCGGCACCGGAAAGCGAGGTCATCGAATATCGTCCCAGCCCCTTGCTCGCCCCGATGGTGCTGGGCGATGCGCTGACCGCCGATCCGGCCCAGCGCTACTCGTACGTGTTCGGCGGCAATGCGCAGACGCTGGATCACGCGGTGGTGAACCAGGCGCTGATCAACGACCCGGCGGTCACCGGCCTGAACGTGGAGCACGCCCGCATCAACAGCAATTTCCGGGTGGCGCACTACGGCGAATTCAACCCGCCCTATACCGCCAGCAACCCGCCGCTGCGCGTGTCCGACCATGACCCGGTGCGTCTGAGCATCGGCGTGGCGCGTCCAGCCAGTGCGGATCTGAGCCAAGCCTGGACCTCGCGCGGGATGAGTGCCAAGGGCGCGTTCACGTCGCTCACCTTGCGCAATAACGGCGGCAGCGACATCAACGGCGTGCAGGTGTGGATCGACCTCGACATTCCGGTGGCTTCCAACGCCGGCGTGGGCGCTCCGTCCGGCTGGGCCTGCGACCGCATGAGCCACAGCGAGTTCGTCTGCACCTCCACCCAGGCGGTGCGTAGTGGCTCGGTGCACACCTTCAACGTCACCGTGAAGCCGCAACGCCTGTTCCTGCCCACCGATGTGCTGCATTTCAGCGCCAGATCCACCGTGTTGACCGACCCGATTTCCGGCGACAACACGGCGGTGATGACCCTGCCCTGAGGCCTGCCACAGCGGGATCCACGACAAGGCGCAGCGCAGGCTGCGCCTTGTTTTATTGCGCCGCGCAACAGGAAAAAACCAGCCTACCGGTATCATGGGCGATTGTCTCCCCCACCGACAGGCGCATGATGCGTACCGCCGCCAGTTTCGAAATCGAATACCTGCAATACCTCGCCCCCGACGGCACGCTGGCCGCGCCCCTGCCGCCGGCGGTGCCCGATGCCGCAGCACTGCTGCCGATCTTCAAGCAGATGCTGTTCCTGCGCACGTTCGATGGCAAAGCCATCGCCCTGCAGCGCACCGGCAAGCTGGGCACCTACGCCGCCTGCCTGGGCCACGAAGCCACCCACGTGGGCATCGGCGCGTCGATGCAGGCCGAGGACGTGTTCGCCCCCAGCTACCGCGAATACGGCGCGCAGTTCGCGCGCGGCATGCGTCCCCGCGAAGTGTTGATGTATTGGGGCGGCGACGAGCGCGGCAACCTGCTGACCGGCGCGCCGGCGCATGACTATCCGTGGTGCGTGCCGATTTCCACCCAGATGCTGATGGCCTCCGGTGCCGCGCTGAGCTTCAAGCTGCGCAAGCAGAACCGCGTCGCGGTGGCGGTCTGCGGCGACGGTGGTTCGTCGAAAACCGACTTCTACGCAGCGGTGAATTCCGCCGGTGCCTTCCATCTGCCGCTGGTGCTGTGCGTGGTCAACAACGGCTGGGCGATCAGCGTGCCGCGCAAGGCGCAGACCGGTGCCGAGACGCTGGCGCAGAAGGGCCTGGCCGGCGGCCTGCATTGCCTGCAGGTGGACGGCAACGACCTGATCGCGGTGCTGGAGGCGATGCGCCGCGCCCACGAACGCGCACGCAACGGCGAAGGCGGCAGCGTGATCGAGTTCCTCACCTATCGCCTGCACGACCACACCACCGCCGACGATGCGCGCCGCTACCGCGACGACGCCGAAGTGAAAGCTGCGTGGGAGAAGGAACCCTTCCTGCGCCTGCGCAAGTACCTGGCCGATGCCGGCCTGTGGGATGACGCGCAGGAAAAAGCCTGGATCGAGGCCTGCGGCAAACGCGTGGACGAGGAAATCAACGCCTACCTCAATACCCCGGTGCAGCCGGTGGAAGCGATGTTCGACTACCTCTACGCAGAACTGCCAGAGGATCTGCAGGCCCAACGGGCCGAAGCACTGGCACGGGAGGGCCGGGCATGAGCGCGCAACCCATCACACTCATCGAGGCGATCACGCAAGCGCTGGCCTTCGAACTGCGCAAGGACGCATCCGTCGTCGTGCTGGGCGAAGACGTCGGCGTCAACGGCGGCGTGTTCCGCGCCACCGCCGGGCTGTCGGCGCAGTTCGGCCCCGAACGCATCCTTGACACCCCGCTGGACGAAACCACGATTGCCGGCCTGACCGTCGGCATGGCCAGCCAAGGCATGCGCCCGGTCGCCGAAGCGCAGTTCGACGGCTTCATGTACCCGATGGTCGACTTCATCGTCTGCCATGCCGCGCGCATGCGCTACCGCACCCGCGGCCGGCTGACCTGCCCGATGGTGCTGCGCGTGCCATGGGGTGGCGGCATCCGCGCACCGGAACACCATTCCGAAGCCAACGAAGCCATCTTCACCAACGTGCCCGGCCTGCGCGTGGTGATGCCGTCCAGCCCGCAGCGCGCCTACGGCCTGCTGCTGGCCGCGATCCGCGACCCGGACCCGGTCATCTACATGGAGCCCAAGCGCATCTACCGGCAGTACAAGGAACTGGTGCCGGACGACGGCGAGGCGCTGCCGCTGGACGTCTGCTACGTGCTGCGCGATGGCAGCGACGTGACCCTGGTGAGCTGGGGTGCGCAGGTCAAGGAAACCCTGGAAGCCGCCGAGGCGCTGGCCAAGGACGGCATCAGCGCGGAAGTGATCGACGTCGCCACCCTGACCCCGCTGGACTTCCCCACCATCGCCGAATCGGTGGCCAAGACCGGCCGCTGCGTGATCGTGCACGAGGCCGCGAAGACCGCGGGCTTCGGTGCGGAAATCGCCGCCCGGGTGGCCGAGGAATGCCTGTTCGACCTGCTGGCGCCGGTCGAGCGCGTCACCGGCTACGACACCCACATCCCGCTGTTCCGGCTGGAAATGAAATACCTGCCGAGCACCGACAAGATCGTCGCCGCCGCCAAGCGCGCGATGGCGTATTCGTAAAGGACAGTCCATGAGCAAGAAGTTCTACCTCCCCGATCTCGGTGAAGGCCTGCCGGACGCGACCATCGTCGAATGGCACGTGAAAGTGGGCGACGTGATCCGCCTCGACGAGAATCTGGTCTCGATGGAAACCGCCAAGGCGGTGGT
>JAGWUF010000074.1 GCA_028868545.1 Lysobacteraceae bacterium
ACAGCGGCTGCAACAGCGCACCATAGGCCAGCGCGCGCGCGGGCAGGCTGCGCAAGGGTTGGCGCACCTGTGCGGCACTGGCGGTGCGCACGCTGCGGGTGGCGGTGTGCGCAGACAGGCAGGTCGCATCGAACGCCAGGCCGCAGTCGTTCAGCAATTGGCGAATGCGGGCCTCCGGTGCGGCCAGCAGGTCTTCATAGCGGTGCAGGTGGATGCGTGCGGGGGCCTGCCCGCGCCAGATCTCCATCGCGCGCTCGCAGCCGCGCATGTAGCAGGCGATGTGGGCGAGGTCGTTGGCGAAATGCGGCTGGCTGTAGAACTGCTGCTTGTAGCAGGACCACGCGGTTTCCAGCGGGTCGCGGCGGGTTTCGATCACGGTGGCACCCGGCAGCATCGCGCGCAGGATGCCGGCGTGCTTCCAGTTGTCCGGTTGCTTGTCGGTGCTGCGCGGTCGCGCCGTGCGCCAGTGCGCGGTGCGTTGCAGGTAGGCCTGCCCGAGCCGGTGCCAATCCTGCGCGCTGGCCTGCGGCACCCATTGCGGATAGGCCACGCTGCGGCGGCGGGACTCTTCCTGCAGCACGATGCCGAGATCGGGCAGTTCGCTGGCGCCTTCCACCTCGGGATGGGCGGCGAGGATCTGCTCGAACAGGGTGGAACCGGATCGCGGCAGGCCGACGATGAAGATCACGTCCTGCCCGAGGCGGGCATCCAGCGGTTCCGGCAATGCCGCGCAGGCCTGCAAGGCCTGTTCGACGAAGGCGTCGAAGGCATCGCGGCGCCACGGCGTCAGCCGTTGTTGCAGTGTGTTGGCGACGGCAAACGCGGTGAGCGCGGCCTCGTGCCGGCCGTGGTCTTCTTCCAGCTTGCCCAGTGCGTGGCCCATTGCCACGCGGTCGCTGTCGGCGATGTCGCGGCGTTGCAGCTGGGCGCGGAGCGTGTCCGCGTCGGCATCGCCCAATGCCACGGTCTTGATGTTGGACAGCCCGCGCCAGGCGTCACCGCAGGCCGGGTGCAACTGCAGCGCCGCACGATAGTGGCTGGCGGCCTCGTCGAAACGACCGGCGTGCGCCAGCGCGTCGCCCAGCAGGATCTTCGGTGGCAGCGCCTGCGGGGCCAGGGGGACGCCGCGGCGCAGGGCGGCGATGGCCGCGTCGGTATTGCCCAGCTGCTGGTGGTTGCGGCCCAGGTTGAACCACGCCATCGCCAGTGCCGGGTTCAGCTCGGTGGCGTGCTGCCAGCTGGCCATCGCTGCATCCAGTTGGCCGCAGGCCGACTGCGCGGTGCCCAGGTCGCTGTGCAATTGGGCGTCGTCAGGTGCCAGTTGCAGCGCCTGTTGCAAGCTGGCCAACGCCTGCGCGGCGCGGTGCGTCTGCAGTTGCATGATGGCCAGGTAACGCAGTGGCTCGGGATGCGTGGGGGCTTGCGCGCAGGCCTGTTGCAACAGTGTTTCCGCACGGTGCGGATCGCCATCGCGCAGCGCGCGCGCGCCGGCATGCACCGTGGCGATGATCGCCGGGGCCAGCCCGGCCATGCGCGGATCCTGCGTCATCCTTGCGTTCGTTGTTTGGCTTTGCGTGCGCGGTAACCGGGCAGGCAGGCGGCGTGGATGATGACCAAAGCCAGCACGGTTTCCGTCGCCGCCCAGCCGCGCAGGCCGGGTGCCGACCACAGCAGCATCACCCCGTGGCTGAACCACAACAGCGCGAACACTGCGGCCACAAAGCCGATCCGCGGCCAGTGGCGCAGCACGCCCAGACCCAGCACGGCCGGCGGCAAGGCAAACGCCAGCAAGCCGGCCAGCGGCTGCGCGTGCTGCCACGACCACCCGCAGAACAGCGCCGCCAGCGCGAACAGGGTGGCCGCCAGATAGCGCTGCGTCATGGGTGCAGGCGCCGGGCCAGATCCGCCACGCGCCGGCCCAGCGCACGCGCCAGCCGGGCTTCGTCGTCGCTCGGTTCCGGCGCGTCGTCCAGGCCGGCCACATGGCTGGCACCGTACGGCGTGCCGCCGCTGCGGGTGGTGTTGAGAGCCGGCTCGGTGAACGGGATGCCGGCGATCACGCAGCCGTGGTGCAGCAGTGGCACCAGCATCGTCAGCAGGGTGGATTCCTGCCCGCCGTGCATCGTTGCCGTGGAGGTGAAGGCAGCCGCTGGCTTGCCCACCAGGGTGCCGCTGGCCCATTCCGCGCCAAGCGTGTCCAGGAAGTGTTTCATCGGCGCGGCCATGTTGCCGAAGCGGGTGGGGCTGCCCAACAGCAGGCCGGCGCATTCGGCCAGGTCGCTCTTTTCGACATAGGGCGCGCCGTCCTCGGGTTCCGGCGGCTGTGCGGTCTGGGTCACCGGTGCCACCGGCGGCACGCTGCGCAGGCGTGCCTGCATGCCAGCCACTTCGCCGACACCGCGTGCAATCTGTCGCGCCAGTCGTGCCACCGAACCACCACGGCTGTAGTACAGGACGAGGATTTCCGGCATGGCAGGCAGGGGGCAGGCGGGGCAGCGCGCAGTGTCGCATGAAGCCGATGCCGCAAGGCGCGCGGCGGCGCACATTCGCACCCGCTGCGCGCACGGGTTACGCTTCCGGCGATGAAGCCGCTGGATTCCGTCGACCGTTGGTACGAGCGCTGGTGCGAGCCTGCCCGCCTTGGCAGTTTCGGGCGTTTCGTGCTCAAGCGTTACCTGGGTGACCGCCTGTTCGAATCCGCCGGCGCGCTGGCCTTCACCACCGCTTTCGCGCTGGTGCCGCTGTCGGTGGTGGTGTTCGGTGCGTTGTCGGTGTCGCCGGTGTTCGACGCCTGGAGCGCCCGCCTCACCGACTACATCTTCGCCAATTTCGTGCCCAGCGCGGCGCGCGCGGTGTCCGGCTACCTCACCGATTTTTCCAGCAAGACCCAGTCGATGACCGTGGCCGGCGCGTTGGCACTGGTGGTGTCACTGCTGCTCACCCTGCGCAGCGTGGAGGCGGTGTTCAACCGGATCTGGCGGGTGCCCACCGCGCGGCCAAAGCTCAGCCGCTTCCTCGTCTACTGGACGGTGCTGACGCTGGGCACGCTGGTGGCGGCGGCCAGCCTGGCGTTGTCCACGCGGTTTTTTGCGCTGGCGATTTTCGAAACCCTGCCGGGGCGCTGGCTGGAAGCCCTGCTGCTGCGGCTGGCGCCGATGGCGATCGAACTGCTGGCGTTCGCCGCGGTGTTCAAGGTGGTGCCGCATCGCAGCGTGGTCTGGCGCCATGCCTTTGCCGGCGCGGGCTTGTCGATGCTGCTGTTCGAGGCGGTGAAATGGGGGCTGGGGCTGTATCTGGCCAGCTTCGACTCCTACCAGAAACTCTATGGCGCGGTGGCGCTGCTGCCGATCGTGATGCTGTGGATTTATCTGAGCTGGGTATCGATCCTGTTCGGCGCGTCGTTCGCCTCCTCGTTGTCGGCCTTCCGCTACCAGCCACGCGACCTGCGCCTGCCGCACGGGCAGGAGCTCTATGGCCTGTTGCGGATGCTGGGCCGGTTCCGGGCCGCGCGCGCGCGCGGCGAGGGGCTGTCCAGCGAGCAACTGCTGCAACTCGAACCCGGCCTGACCGACACCATGCTGCAAGAACTGCTGGGGCGGATGGACGAGATCAACGTGGTGCAGCGGGCCGAGAGCGGGGAGTGGTTGCTGGCGCGGGACCTGGATGACGTGCCGCTGGCGGAGTTGTACGAGGCAGCCCACTTGCGGGTGCCGCTGGCCGAGGCGGTCGCACCGGCCGTCGACCCGCTGGGCCTTGCCGCACAAGCCGTGCTGGCGAACTTGCGCACACCGCTGCGCGAACCGTTGCAGCAGAGTGTGGAAAAAATCTTCGAAGGAGTCCCGGAAGCATGATGTGGATGCGCACCTGTCTGACTGTCCTGTGCTTGTCATTGCTGCTGGCGGCCTGCGGGCAGGGCGACAAGCAGGCGGCCACCGGCAACCCGCCCGCGGCAACGGCAACGGCGACGGCAGGGCCGGTTGCCGAAGGCGCTGTGCCGACGCTGCAGGTACAGACGCTGGAAGGCAAGGCGCTGGCCTTGACCGACCTGCGCGGCAAGTGGGTGGTGGTCAACTACTGGGCGACGTGGTGCGGGCCGTGCATCGAGGAAATGCCGGAGTTGTCGGCGCTGGCGGCGCTGCGCCAGTACATCGCGGTGATCGGCCTGGCCTACGACGAAGCCAGCCCCGACGAGTTGCGCGCCTTCCTCAAGAAACATCCGGTGACCTACCCCGTCGCCCGCATCGACATGTACGAACCGCCCCGTGACTTCGGTGCACCGAACGTGCTGCCGGCAACCTGGCTGATCGCCCCCGATGGTCGGCTGGCGCGCAAGTACAGCGGCCCGCTGACCGCGCGCATGCTGGAAGAGGACATCGCCAGGCTGGGTGGACCGAAGCCGGGTTGAAGCCGGTGCGTGTCCTTCCGCGGCGTCGGATTGCGTGATTTCCGATGACAGGGAAGGTTGGCAGGCCAGAATCGCAACAAGGGGGCGCTCGGATACGGCATGGTCGGCAAGTTCATCGGAGAACTGAAACGGCGCAACGTGCTGCGCGCGATGGTGTTGTACATCGGTGCGGTGTGGGCGCTGGCGCAGGGGATTTCGCAGATCGGCGGCTCGGTGGGGCTGCCGGAAGGCGCCACGCGCTGGTTCCTGATCGCCAGCGCGATCGGGTTCCCGTTCTGGGTCACGTTTTCCTGGTTTTTCGAGCTGACTTCCGATGGCATCAAGCGTGAAAGCGAGCTCGGTCCGGAAGCCAGGGCCGGACAGTCGCATCGCCGGGTGGATCTGGCCATCATCGGCGTACTCGCGGTGGCGGTAGTGCTGCTGCTGACCGACCGTCTGATGGAGTCGCACACGCCTCCCCGTGCGTCGGCATCGGCCGTGGCGGCGGCCAATTCCATCGCCGTGCTGCCCTTTGAAAACGACAGCGGCGACAAGGATCAGCAGTATTTCTCCGATGGTCTGTCCGAAGGCTTCATCATCGCCCTGACCCGCATCGAAGGCCTGCAGGTGATCAATCGCAAGTCATCGTTCCTGTTTCGCGACAGCAAGCAGGACGATGCCGCCATCGCCGCCCGCCTGGGGGTGGCCAACCTGCTGGAAGGCAGCGTGCGCCGCTCCGGCGACACCGTGCGCATCCGCGCCAGCCTGATACGCGCGGCGGATGGCAACACGCTGTGGGCCGACAGTTTCGACCGCCCCTACAAGGATCTGTTCGCACTGCAGGATCAGATCGTGGGGCTGGTGGCGGACGCCCTGAAAGCGCGCCTGCAGCCCGTCCCGGCACGTGTGCGCCAGACCGACCGCCCGCCCAGCGGCAACCTGGAGGCCTACAACGCCTACCTGCAAGCGCGTTCGGAAACCGACGCCGAGGCCGCGTTGAAATCCTTCGACCGTGCCATCGAGCTGGATCCCGGCTACGGCCTGGCGTATGCCATGAAGGCGCGCACCTGGATCGATGCCGTTTCCGGTGGCTTGAGCGGGCAGCAGGCCCGCGATGCTTTTGCCGAGGCCGATGCCGCCGTCAATCAGGCGGTGCGCTTGGCCCCCGGGCAGGCAGCCACCCACATCGCCCGTGGCTGGCTGCTGATGCTGCGGGATTTCGACTGGAAGAACGGCGAGGCCGAGCT
Source organism: Lysobacteraceae bacterium (assembly GCA_028868545.1). Classification (GTDB taxonomy): domain Bacteria; phylum Pseudomonadota; class Gammaproteobacteria; order Xanthomonadales; family Xanthomonadaceae; genus Thermomonas. The sequence goes on from JAGWUF010000074.1 coordinate 5,632, forward strand.
GCGCAAGGCGGTGGAGCTGGCACCGGAAGATGGCGATGCGCTGTACCAGCTCGGGGTGGCACGAGCCAGCCAGGGTGATTTGCAGCAGGCGGTGGAACTCACTCGCAAGGCGCTCCGGCACGACCCCTTGAATGCCAATTGGTACCGCTGGCTGGTGGCCTACCTGATGCCGCTGGGCAAGCTGGATGAAGCACGTCAGGCCCTCGGCAAGGCCATTGAATTGGAACCCCGCGTCATCTACAACCACCACCTGCTGGCGATCATCGAGGTGCTGCGCAAGGACGCGGTGGCGGCGCGCAAGGCGGCCGATGCCGAGCCGGCCGGGCCGTGGCAGGACTTCGCGCTGGCGCTGGCGGCGCAGATCGGCCCGGATCGTGCCGAAGCCGACCGCCGCTTGCGCGATTGCATCGCGCAGCATGCCGAAGGCTGGACGTTCCAGATCGCGCAGGTGTACGCGCTGCGCGGCGAGCCGGATGTGATGTTCCAATGGCTGGACAAGGCCTGGCAGGCGCGTGACCCGGGCATGCAGGCCCTGCTGTACGACGCGCTGCTGCTGCGCTATCGCAACGACCCGCGTTATGCCGCACTGGCCCGGCAGGTGGGTCTGCCGTGGCCGGCGGTCACACCACTTCCGGCACCTTGAACGCGGGGAGCGGTTTCAGCACCCCGTAATGCTCTTTTCCCGGCGCGGATTGCAGTGGCGGAAAGGCAATCGCCGGCGCATCCACCCGCGTGTCCGGCAGCCGATCCAGCAGGTCGCGGAGCAGGGTCAGGCGGCCCAGTTTCTGGTCGTTGAAATCCACCAGCGTCCACGGTGCGTGGCGGGTGTGGGTGGCCTTGAGCATCGCTTCACGGGCCTCGGTATAGGCGCGGTAGCGGTTGCGCGCTTCCAGATCGATGGGCGAGAGTTTCCAGCCTTTGAGTGGATCTGCCAGTCGTTCGGCGAAGCGGTTTTCCTGTTTTTCCTGGTCGCAGCACAGCCAGTATTTGAACAGCAGGATGCCATCTTCGACCAACTGTTTTTCAAACTGCGGGGTGGCATGCAGGAAGGCTTCCACTTGTGCCGCGCTGGCGAAGCCCATCACCTGCTCGACCCCGGCGCGGTTGTACCAGCTGCGGTCGAACAGCGCGATTTCGCCGGCCGCCGGCAAATGCGTGACGTAGCGCTGGAAGTACCACTGGCTGGCCTCGCGCTCGGTGGGTTTGGGCAGCGCCACCACCTTGCATTGGCGCGGGTTCAGGTGCTCGCGGATGGCGTCGATGGCACCGCCCTTGCCGGCGGTGTCGCGGCCTTCGACGATCACCAGCAGGCGTTGCCCGGTGTGCTGCACCCAGCGTGCGGCCAGCGCCAGTTCCACCTGCATCGGTTGCAGCAGGGCTTCGTAATCGTTGCGCTTGAGCTTGCTCATTTGGTGGACGTGCGCGGTTGCATGCTGCGCACAACTTCCAGGAGTGCGCCCTGCTGGCGCTTGTTGAGGCTGCGATAGACCGCCAGCAGTTCATGCTCCCCCTTGCTGCGGGCGGGGTCGAGGGTGGTGGCGATTTCCGCCAGCAACGCGCCTGCGGGCACGCCGAAAGTCCGCGCCAGGGCGTTGATCTGGTCTCTTCCAGGAACCTTGTCACCCTGCAGCCAGGCATTGACGGTGCCGATGCCGGCACGCGGGATCGCGGTGGCGATGTCGGCGACCGACAGGCCGCTGGCCTTGCTGAGCATGCGCAATGTGGTGGCGATGGACATCGGTGTTTCCAGACGGGCGGAGACGAACCGAGTGTAAAACGGTTGTGCGGTTATGCGGCAAGGGGTTGCGGAAACCATGTCGTCCTGAGCGTAGCGAAGGACCTGCTTTTACCCGTCGCTGCCGGCCTTCAGAACGCCAGCGAATACCACTGGGTGGCGTCTTCCTGCCAGCCGGCGGCGCGGTACAGGGCACGCGCGGCGGCGTTGTCCTGCGCGGTTTCCAGCGCGATCCCGGCGGCACCGTCGGCACGGGCGAAATCGGCGGCGGCTTCCAGCAGGGCGTGGCCGATGCCACTGCGGCGGGCACCGGCATCCACATACAGGTCGTTCAAAATCCAGGTTTTGGCGGTGCGCACCGACGAGAACATCGGATACAGCTGAACGAAGCCGGCCAGCGCCACACCCCGACGCGCCACCAGTACCACCGATTCGCCAAACCGCAGCCGTTCGCGCAGCCATTGGCGCGCACGTTCAACATCCGATGGCTGGCCGTAGAACTGGCGATAGGCGTCGAACAATTGGCTCAGTGCATCCAGTTCGGCGGGGCCGGCGCGGGTGATGGAAAGCGTCATGGAAGCTCCTTGTGCGGTACGCCCACGCAGGCGGGCCCGGGATGTCTTGCAGGTGGTGTGGAGCAAAGGCAAGGCGCAGCTGGCATCACGCCTCGCGTGCCAGTTGCGCCAATGCTTCGGCCTGTTGTTCCTGCTGCAGGCGGAGGATCAGCGGGCCGAGGTCGCCTTCGAGGATGTTGGGCAGGTCGTACAGGGTCAGGCCTTCCACCCGGTGGTCGGTGATCCGGCCCTGCGGATAGTTGTAGGTGCGGATGCGCTGGCTGCGGTCGCCGCTGCCCACCTGCAGCTTGCGGTCGGCGGCGGTGGCGGCGGCGCGCTTTTCCAGCTCGGCTTCCACCAGCATCGCCTGCAGGCGCTTCATCGCCTTGTCGCGGTTGGCGTGCTGGCTGCGCTCGGTCTGCGATTCCACCACCACCCCGGTGGGCACGTGGGTGATGCGGATCGCCGATTCGGTCTTGTTGACGTGCTGGCCGCCGGCCCCGGAGCTGCGGAAGGTGTCCACTTTCAGATCGGCGGGATTGATGACGATCTCGGTATCGCCGTCGCTTTCCAGCGCGATGATCGCCACCGTTGCCGCGCTGGTGTGGATGCGTCCCTGCGACTCGGTGGCCGGCACCCGCTGCACGCGGTGGGTGCCGGATTCGTACTTCAACTGCGCATAGGCGCCGTTGCCTTCGATGCGGGCGACGATTTCCTTGTAGCCGCCGTGCTCGCCGGGATTGGCTGATTCCACCTCGACCCGCCAGCCGCGCGCTTCCGCGTAGCGCGCGTACATGCGGAACAGGTCGCCGGCAAAGATCGCCGCCTCGTCGCCGCCGGTGCCGGCGCGCACTTCCAGATACAGGCCGCCATCGTCGCGGGCATCCTTCGGCACCAGCTGCGCGAGCAGCTCGCCTTCGAGCTGGGCAAGCCGGGCGGTGGCGGTTGCGATCTCGTCGTCGGCCAGCGCACGCAGTTCCGGGTCGTCGCGCATTGCCTGCGCCACGGCCAGGTCTTCGCGCGCCTGTGCCTCCTCGGCCAGCGCGTCGGCCACCGGCTGCAGGCTGGCGAATTCGCGCGACAGATTGCGGAAACGCGCCTGATCGGCGGCCACCGTCGGATCCGCCAGCAGGCGCTCCACTTCCTCGCGCCGCTCCAGCAGCGCTTCCAGTTTGCGACGCAGGGCAGGGGTCATGGGCCGTCGTTGCCCGCATCGGTGCCCGGGAACAGGCGTTCGGCGGCGCGTGCCAGCTCGGCGTCGCC
>JAGWUF010000117.1 GCA_028868545.1 Lysobacteraceae bacterium
GCCGCCTACCGCGAGGACATGGCGGCGCTGGGCGTGGCCGGCGAGTTCGCCCCCGACATCGAGCCGGCGGCCACCGAGCACATGCCGCAGATGATCGCGATGATCGAGCGCCTGATCGCCGACGGCCACGCCTACGCGGCGGAAGGCCACGTGCTGTTCGCGGTGGGAAGCTTCGAGGGCTACGGCAAGCTGTCGCGCCGCGACACCGAGGAAATGCTGGCCGGCGCGCGGGTGGACGTGGCGCCGTACAAGCGCGATGCCGGCGATTTCGTGCTGTGGAAGCCGAGCACCGACGACCTGCCGGGCTGGGAATCGCCCTGGGGGCGCGGCCGCCCGGGCTGGCATATCGAATGCTCGGCGATGGCCGAAGCCCATCTGGGCGAGACCATCGACATCCATGCCGGCGGCGTGGATCTCGCGTTCCCGCATCACGAAAACGAAGTGGCGCAGAGCGAGTGCGCGCACGGCGGCAAGCCGTTCGCGCGGTTCTGGCTGCACAACGGGATGCTGAATTTCGGCGGCGCCAAGATGGCCAAGTCGGTCGGCAACATCCAGCGCGTGCACGACCTGATCCGGCAGCATTCGCCGGAAGCGCTGCGCTACGCCCTGCTTTCCGCCCACTACCGGCAGCCGCTGGAGTGGTCGGACGGGCTGATCGAGCAAAGCGTGCGCACGCTCGACCGGCTGTACGGCACCCTGCGCGATCTGGTCGACATCGAAGCCAAGCCCGTCATCCCGGCCAGCATCGAAACCGCGCTGGACGACGATCTCAACACGCCGGCGGCGCTGGCCGAGATTGCCCGCCTCGCCGGCGAGGCGCGCAAGGCGGCATCGGCGGAAGACAAGGCCGTACTCAAGGCGCAGCTGCTGGGCGCGGGCAAGGTGCTGGGGCTGCTGCAGCAGGCGCCGGCGGACTGGTTCGCGCGCGGCGCCGGCAATGACGACGACGCCCGCATCCAGGCGCTGATCGACGAACGCATCGAAGCCAAAAAATCGCGCGACTTCGCCCGCGCCGACGCCATCCGCCAGCAGCTGGCCGACGAAGGCATCCTGCTGGAAGACACCCCGCAGGGCGTCAGGTGGGTGAGGAAGCGCGTCTAGCCGACCCCATCAGGTGCCGGCTGCGCTTCCGAACACCCGGCCACGGATGGCCGGGCCGGACGATCCGCAGCTCCGCCAAGTCGCGCCATGGATGGCCGCCACCAACCACGAGAAATCCGTGACCAATTCCCCCTTCCCGCTCGAACCCACCGCCGCCGACGCGCAGGCCGCCATCGCCGATGAATTCGGCTTCTTCGGCGACTGGTCGGAGCGCTACCAATACCTGATCGACCTGGGCCGCAAGCTGCCCGAGTTCCCCGACGACTGGAAGACCGAGGAACACCGCCTGCAGGGCTGCCAGTCACTGGTGTGGATCGTGGCCGAAGGTGATGCCGAGCGGCTCGACTTCCACTCGATCAGCGATTCGGCGATCGTTTCCGGGCTGGTCTATCTCGCGTTGCGGGTGTACTCGGGGCGCAGTGCCACCGAGATCGTCGCCACTGCACCGGACTACATCGCCTCGATCGGCTTGGCCAAGCACCTCTCTCCCACGCGCAGCAACGGCCTGGCCGCGCTGCTGGCCTTCATCCATGACCGCGCGCAGGCCGCATTGGCAGGATGAGTACCACTGCACCCGTATCGCCGCTGGCCAGCGCCGGCTTCCGCGGGCTGCTGCTGTACCGCATCTGCACCCTGCTGTCCTACCAG
>JAGWUF010000075.1 GCA_028868545.1 Lysobacteraceae bacterium
CTACACCGATGCCGCCCATTTTCAAGCCATCGCGCCCGCAGCCTAACCGGCGCAAGACACCGAGGTGGAGCGGCTGGGCTGATGTGTGTGCGGCCTGGCAGGTGGCGATGACCGGAAGGGGTCGTATCCTGCACAGTGCATCCACCCCTGCCATCCCGAGGTCATGGTGACGCCCGAAGCCCAAGCCCGCCAGCTGATCGACAGCAAACTCGAAGCCGCAGGCTGGCAGGTGCAGGACGCCAAGCGCGCGGACCTCGGTGCCGCCCGCGGCGTGGCCCTGCGTGAATACCCCACCGATACCGGCCCGGCGGATTACCTGCTGTTCGTGGATCGCCAGCCGCTGGGCGTGATCGAGGCCAAGCGCGATGAGGAAGGCCACAAGCTCAGTGCCCACGAGCCGCAGACCGGGCGTTATGCCAATGCCCGCCTGAAATGGCGCAAGGACGCACCGCCGCTGCGCTTCCTGTACGAAAGCACCGGCCAGATCCTGTGGTTCACCGATGCTGCCGACCCGGCACCGCGTGCGCGCGAGCTGTTCCACTTCCTGCGCCCCGACACCCTGGCCGAATGGGCAACGCAGCCGCAGACCCTGCGCCAGCGCCTGCAACACCTGCCGGAATTGCCCGCGCGCGGCTTGCGCGATTGCCAGATCAGCGCCGTCACCGGGCTGGAACAGTCGCTGGCGAACAACAAGCCGCGTGCGCTGATCCACATGGCCACCGGTGCCGGCAAGACCTTCACCGCCATCACCGCCGCCTACCGCCTGCTGAAGTTCGGCGGGGCCAAGCGCATCCTGTTCCTGGTCGACACCCGCAACCTCGGCAAGCAGGCGCACCAGGAGTTCATGGCCTACACGCCGCCGGACGACGCGCGCAAGTTCACCGAGCTGTACAACGTGCAGCGGCTGTCCTCCAGCCGCATCGACCCGCATGCGCAGGTCTGCATCAGCACCATCCAGCGCATGTATTCCATCCTGTCCGGCACCGAGCTGGCCGAAGCCAGCGAGGACATCCCGCCGGAAGACGCCGCGCCCGCGCTCAAGGGCGAACGGCTGGTGCAGTACAACCCGAACGTGCCGGTCGAGGAATTCGACTTCATCGTCATCGACGAATGCCACCGCAGCATCTACAACCTGTGGAAGCAGGTGCTGGATTACTTCGACGCCTTCCTGATCGGCCTCACCGCCACCCCCGACAAGCGCACCTACGGCTTCTTCAACCAGAACGTGGTGGCCGAATACAACTACGAGCAATCGGTGCTCGATGGCGTCAATGTCGGCTACGACGTGTACGAAATCGAAACCGAAGTCACCAGCAAGGGCGGCACGATCGAAGCCCGCGAATGGGTGGACCACCGCGACCGCGTGACCCGCGCCAAGCGCTGGGCGCAGACCGAGGAGGACATCGACTACGGCAAATCAGAGCTTGATAAATCCGTGGTCAACCCCGACCAGATCCGCACCGTCATCCAGGCGATGAAAACGGCGGTGGAAACCCGCATCTTCCCGGGCCGCAAGGAAACCCCGAAGACCCTGATCTTCGCCAAGACCGACAGCCACGCCGACGACATCATCCGCAGCGTGCGCGAGGTGTACGGCGCGGGCAACGACTTCTGCCGCAAGGTCACCTATACCGAGGCCGATGCCGATGGCGTGCTGGCCAACTTCCGCAACGAGTTCCACCCGCGCATCGCCGTCACCGTGGACATGATCGCCACCGGCACCGACGTGAAGCCGCTGGAAGTGCTGCTGTTCATGCGTGATGTGCGCAGCCGTGGCTATTACGAACAGATGAAAGGCCGCGGCGTGCGCAGCCTGGACGAGGAATCCCTGCGCAAGGTCAGCAACTCCGCCAGCGGCGCCAAGCAGCGCTTCGTGCTGGTCGACGCGGTGGGCGTGGAGAAATCGCTGAAGACCGACAGTCGCCCGCTGGAACGCAAGCCCGGCGTCAGTCTGGACGCCCTGCTGAAAGCGGTGGCGATGGGCGCATCCGACGATGACACCGTGCAAAGCCTGGGCAACCGGCTGGTGCGGCTGGGCAAGCAACTGGACGACAAGGCGCTGGCGAAGATCAAGCAAGCCAGCGGCGGTATCGGCTTGCAAGACCTTGCCCGCGGACTGGTGCAGGCGCTGGATCTCGACCGCATCACCGCCGATGCGCTGGACGTCGCCAAGGCCGCCGGCATCACCCGCAGCGAAGACAGCCTGACCGAGGCGGAGCTTGCCGCCGCCCGGCAGGCGCGGGTCAACGCCGCCTGCCGCCCGTTCGATGCGCCGCAACTGCGCGACGCCATCGAATCGGCGCGGCGCGAACGCGAGCAGGTCATCGACATCCTCAATGCCGATACCGTCACCCGCAGCGAATTCGCCGCACAGGCGCAGGCCAATGCCGAAGCTGCCGTGAAAAAATTCGAGGACTACCTGCGCGAACACCGTGACGAAATCGCCGCACTGGCCTTCTTCCACGCCCAACCCTATCGCCGCCGCGCGCTGACGCTGGAGATGGTGGAACAGCTGCACGACGCCCTGAGCCGCCCGCCGCTGATGCTGACCACGGAGAAATTATGGAACGCCTACGCCCGCGTGCAGGAACACCGCGTGCGCGGCGTGGATGCGCGCCGCCAGCTGATCGACCTGGTGGCGCTGGTGCGCTTCGCCCTTGGGCTGGACGACGAGCTGCGCCCGTTTGCCGATGCCGTGGACAAGAAATTTGCCGGCTGGGTATTCCGCCACAACGGCAAGCGCGCCACCGCCTTCACGCCGGAGCAGATGGACTGGCTGCGGCTGATGAAGGATCACATCGCCGCCAGTTGCAGCATCGAGCGCGAGGATTTCGATTACGCCCAGCTGGCCGCGCGCGGCGGCTTGCAGCGCGCGTGGGGGGTGTTCGGCGAGGAGCTGGATGGGTTGATGGATGAGATGAATGAGGAGTTGGTGGCGTGAGTGATGGATTGCCGCGAGGTTGGGTAGAAACCTCGCTTGGTACGGTTTTGGTCGATGTAGTTGGCGGCGGCACGCCTTCGCGCAATGTCCCGGCTTACTACACCGGAAAGATTCCTTGGTTCACTGTCAAAGACCTGAAATCGTTGCGTCCAGACGATGCGCAGGAACACATAACGCAAGAAGCAGTAGAAAACAGCGCAACCAATGTCGTCGCTGCGAACACGTTGGTCATTGCAACGCGCATAGCACTTGGAAAGGCAGTCAAGCCTAGGGTTGCTTGCGCCATTAACCAAGATCTCAAGGCACTCATCCTTCATCGCGGCATGAATACGGACTTCATGCTGTATTGGTTTTTTTCGAACGAGCTTGCCATTCAAGAGATGGGCTCCGGCACGACGGTTCTTGGCATTCGTTTGGAGCAGTTGCGCTCGTTGTCACTTCGGTTGCCACCTGCCGCCGAACAAACCCGCATCGTCGAAAAACTCGAAGAACTGCTGGGCGGGCTGGATGCCGGCGTGGCCGAGCTGCAGGCCGCGCAGCGCAAGCTCGCCCTGTACCGCCAGTCGCTGCTGAAGGCGGCGGTGGAGGGCGCGTTGACGCAGGCATGGCGCGCTGCGCGCGCATCCCCTCTCCCCAACCCCTCTCCCACAAGGGGAGAGGGGCTTAACGCCGAAGCCTGCTCTGCTCCCCTCTCCCCTTGTGGGAGAGGGGCTGGGGGAGAGGGGGAACCCGCCGCCGAGCTGCTGCAACGCATCCTGCACGAGCGCCGCGCGCGCTGGGAAGACAAGCAGCGCGCCAGGTTCGCCACCCAAGGCAAGCCCCCGCCGGCAGGCTGGCAAGCCAAATACCCCGAGCCAGTCGCGCCGGACACTACCCACTTGCCGGAACTGCCGGAGGGGTGGGTGTGGGCGAGCGTGGAGCAGTTGGCGGAACTGGTCAGCGGTCACACGCCGAAAGATGCGAGCTTGTATTCAAGCGACACCGGAACCGTTCAGTGGTTCAAAGTCGGCGACATGAACGCCGAAGGCAACGAAGAATCGCTTTTCACGGCAGCAACAAGATTCACGGAAGAATCGACAAGTCAGCTTGGTTTGAAGATTGCACCTGCTGGAACCATTGTCTTTCCGAAACGAGGTGGCGCAATCGCAACCAACAAGAAGCGAAGGCTTGGTGTGGCTGGTGCATACGACTTGAACATGATGGGCTTGGTTGCAATTCCAACAGCAGCGGAATGGCTCTGGTCTTGGTTCAAGGGCATTGATCTCGCCAAGCTGTCGGATGGCTCCAACGTGCCGCAAATCAACAACCCGGACATAGCGCCGCTTCCAGTTCCCCTCCCCCCACTCGCCGAACAACACGCCATCATCAACCACCTCGACACCGCCCTCACCGCCTGCAACGCCCAGCAGGCCGCCATCGCCCACGGCCTGCAACAGGCCGCCGCCCAGCGCCGCAACCTGCTCAAGGCCGCCTTCGCCGGCCAGCTGGTGCCGCAGGACCCCAGCGATGAACCCGCCAGCGCGCTGCTGGAACGCATCCGCACGACGCGAGTGCAGACACCTGCGCCGCGTGGCCGCAGGCGCAAGGAGGCAGGATGAGCGACGAAACCCAACACTTCGACCGAAAATCCCTCAGAACCGTGACCGGCAGCACGGCGAACTTCGCTGCGCTTGCCGCCGACTGCGTGTGCTTTGCCAATGCGACCGGTGGCCACCTGCTGATCGGCATCGAAGACGGCGCGGCGCTGCCGCCGCCGGAGCAGCGGATCGACCCGGGCTTGCTGGACAAGCTGCGCAAGCGGATCGGCGAGCTGACGGTCAACGTGCAGGTGGCACCGACCTTGGCCTGTGCAGAAAACGGCGGCGAGTACATCGACCTGCGCATCGGACGTACCGCAACGGGCGTGGCATCCACTAGCGACGGCCGTTATTTCCTGCGTGTGGGCGATACCTGCCAGCCCCTGCGCGGCGATGACGTGCTGCACCTGCTCAGCGACCGGCCCAGCGTGCCCTGGGAGACCTTGACCTCACTGGCGGTCAAGATTGCCGACGCCGATGCCGGCAAGACCGCGGCTCTGCTGGCGGCCATGCGCGCCTCCGACCGGGTCAAGGCCAGCGTGCGCGAGAAAAGCGACGCCGAACTGCTGGCGCACTACGGCCTTGCCGATGGCCAGGTGCTGACCCATCTGGGGGTTCTATTGGTCGGCACCGCGCGCGATCGCGCCCGCTTGGGCACCGCCCCCTTGATACAGGCCATCAAATACGACGAAGCCGGACAGAAGATCAACAAGTGGCAATGGGATGACTACACGCTTTCGCCGATCGAACTGATCGATGCGATATGGCAGGCAGTACCCGATTTTCACGAGAGCTACGAGCTTCCGGACGGCCTGTATCGCCAGCAGTTGCCGGCCTATGACAAGCGTGTCGTCCGCGAGCTGCTGGTGAACGCGCTGGTGCATCGCCCGTATACCCAACGTGGCGACATCTACCTCAATCTGCATCCTGATCGGCTGGATATCGTCAATCCCGGACGGCTACCACTGGGCGTCACCCCGGCCACCATCCTGCACGCCAGCCGTCGCCGCAACGAGCGTCTGGCCAGCCTGTTCCACGATCTCAAGCTGATGGAAAAGGAGGGCTCCGGCTTTGACCTGATGTATGACATTCAGCTATCCCAGGGACGCGCGGTACCGGTGCCAAGCGAAGGCGTGGATTCGGTTCTGGTACGCCTTCCGCGCCGGATCCAGCGCCCCGAAGTGATCGCGCTGATGCGTCAGGCCGATGCGAAGTTCCAGTTGAGTCAGCGCGAGCGCATCACCTTGGGCATGCTGGCGGCAGGCGAGGGATTGACCGCCCGTGAACTGACAACACGGCTGGAGTTGTCATCCACCGACGATCTTCGCAACGCGGGTTGGCTCGGGCGGCTGCTTGACCTCGGCTTGGTACAAAGCAGGTTCAAGACACAAGCCACGCGCTACTTCATCGCCCCCGAACTGCTCAAAGGCAGTGGCCTGGATGGAAAAACCACGCTCAAGCGCATGGAACCCCATCGGTTGCGGGCATTGATTGTCGAGGACCTGTCGCGTTACCCCGGTTCGTCTTCAGGCGAGGTCAATCGCAGGGTGGGCACGGAAATTCCGTACCGCACACTGAAGCGCGCACTGGATGATCTGGTGGGCACCGGTGCCGTACACCACAAAGGGGAGGCCAAGGGCCGCCGCTACTGGGCCACCGCGCAGTGAAACCCTATCTGCCACTGGCGGGGGAAATCCGCTCCCGCTATCGGACATTTTTCGGAAATATTTCCCAACCAATTGTTTTATCTAACCTTTTATCTGCCAATCGAACTGTTTCCTGGCAGCTATGTGGCAGATAAACCCCGTGCCTTCAGAGTCACCTACAAGATGAACGCCTCCACCCTCGTCCAGAAGATCTGGAACTTCTGCCACACCCTGCGCGACGACGGGGTGGGCTATGGCGACTACTTGGAGCAGCTGACCGCGCTGCTGTTCCTGAAGCTGGCGCACGAATATGCGCAACCGCCCTACAGCCGCGACACCCACATCCCGAAAAACTGCGACTGGGCCAGCCTGCGCAGCAAGACCGGCGAACCGCTGGAAGCGCACTACCTGAAGGTGCTGCACCGGCTGGGCGAGCAGCCGGGCATGCTGGGGGCGATCTTCTTCAAGGCGCAGAACAAGATCCAGGACCCGGCCAAGCTGGCGCGGCTGGTGCAGATGATCGACGAGCAGCAGTGGGTGGGGCTGGATGTCGACGTGAAGGGCGAACTGTACGAAGGCCTGTTGCAGAAGAACGCGGAAGACACCAAGAGCGGCGCCGGCCAGTACTTCACCCCGCGCCCGCTGATCCGGGCGATGGTGGAATGCGTGCGGCCGCAGCCGGGCAAGACCATCGCCGACCCGGCCTGCGGCACCGGCGGGTTCTTCCTCGGCGCGTACGACTGGCTGACCCGCAAGGGCTCCACGCTCGACAAGAAGCAGAAGGCGTTCCTGCATCGGGAAACCTTCTTCGGCAACGAGATCGTGGCCGCCACCCGCCGCCTGTGCCTGATGAACCTGTTCCTGCACAACATCGGCGATCTGGACGGCGAGCCAACGGTGGATCGCGCCGATGCGCTGATTTCCGAACCGACGCGGCGCTTCGACTACGTGCTGGCCAACCCGCCCTTCGGCAAGAAAAGCAGCATGACGATTACCAATGCCGACGGCGAGGAAGACCGCGATGCATTGACCTACGAGCGCCAGGATTTCTGGCAGACCACCTCGAACAAGCAGCTCAACTTCCTCCAGCACATCGTCTCCATGCTCAAGACCACCGGGCAGGCGGCGGTGGTGTTGCCGGACAACGTGCTGTTCGAGGGCGGCGCGGGCGAGAAGATCCGCCGCAAGCTGCTGGAAACCTGCGACGTGCACACCCTGCTGCGCCTGCCCACCGGCATCTTCTACGCGCAGGGCGTGAAGGCGAACGTGCTGTTCTTCGACAACAAACCGAAGGACGGCAAGGTGCATACGAAAGGCGTGTGGATTTATGACCTGCGCACCAACACGCACTTCACCCTCAAGACCCGGCCGCTGCGCTTCGACGACCTGCAGGCGTTCATCGCTGCCTACAACCCGGGCAACCGCCACCAGCGCGCGGAATCGGAGCGGTTCCGCTATTTCGACTACGAAACATTGGTCGCGCGTGACAAGGCCAGCCTGGATCTGTTCTGGCTGAAGGACGACAGTCTGGAAGATCTGGACAACCTGCCGGCCCCCGACGTGCTTGCGCAGGATATCGTGGAGCATCTGGAGTCCGCACTGGCGGCGTTTCGTGATGTGGCGCTGGCGCTGCCGGGAGACGGTTCACGGAACTGACGTGGCCATGGCTTTCGGCAGGGGGGCATGGCGTGGCAGGCCGGTAGGATGCGGGCTTGCCCTCGTGTTCCGGAGCCACCGATGAAGCGTCGCCTGCTGTCCCTCGCCCTGTCGTCCCTGTTGCTGGCCGGGGCTGCCCAAGCCCAGAGCGGTTCACCCAATTACCCCGCACCGCAGGACGTGGCCTACCCGGGCACCATCAAGCTCAGCGTGGATGCCACCAATCTCAACCAGCGCATTTTCCGGGTCAAGGAAACCATCCCGGTGCAGGCCGGTGCGCTGACCCTGCTGTACCCGATGTGGGTGCCCGGCGGGCATACGCCGCGCAACTCGATCGACAAAATTGCCGGCATCACCTTCAAGGCCAATGGCCGGAAACTGGATTGGAAGCGCGACACGCTGGACATCGCCGCCTTCCACCTGGACATTCCCGCCGGCGTCACCGAAATCACCGCCGAGTTCGATTTCCTCACCCCCACCGGCGGTGGCCAGGGCCGGGTGGTGATGACGCCGAACATGCTGAACCTGCAATTCCTGTCCGCCGCGCTGTATCCCGCCGGCCATTACATGCACAAGATCATGGTGGACCCGCAGGTCACCTATCCGGAAGGCTGGACCGCGTTCACCGCGCTGGACGAGGAAAGCCGCAACGGCAGCACCGTCAACTACAAGGACGTGCCGTTCGACATCCTGGTGGATTCGCCGGTGTACGCCGGTCGCTACGCGAAGAACATCGATCTCACCCCGAAGGGCAGCAGCGTGCCGGTGAAGCTGGGCGTGGTGGCCGATGCCGCCAAGTATCTGGAAACCAAGCCCGAGCAGGTGAAGCTGCACCAGGCGATGGTGGAGCAGGCGCTCAAGCTGTACGGCGCGCAGCACTACAACCACTACCAGTTCCTGTTCTCGCTGTCGGATCAGATGGGCGGCAACGGGCTGGAACACCAGCGCTCCAGCGAGAATGGCGTGGGTACCGGCTACTTCACCGACTGGAACCCCAAGACCGGCTTCACCGACCTGCTGGCGCACGAGTACACCCATAGCTGGAACGGCAAATACCGGCGCGGCAAGGATCTGTGGGTGCCCAACCTCAACACGCCGATGCAAGACAGCTTGCTGTGGGTGTACGAAGGCCAGACCCAGTACTGGGGCAACGTGCTGGCCGCACGCAGCGGCATGCGCCCGTTGCAAGCCAGCATCGACGCACTGGCTTCGGTGGCGGCCACCTACGCCGACAACCGCCCGGGCCTGCAATGGCGCAACGTGCAGGACACCACCAACGACCCGATCATCGCCAG
>JAGWUF010000076.1 GCA_028868545.1 Lysobacteraceae bacterium
ACTTCCTCGCGCCGCTCCAGCAGCGCTTCCAGTTTGCGGCGCAGGGCAGGGGTCATGGGCCGTCGTTGCCCGCATCGGGGCCCGGGAACAGGCGTTCGGCGGCGCGTGCCAGCTCGGCGTCGCCGCTGCGGGCGGCTTCGCGCAGCGCCACCGTGGGCGCGTGCAGCAGGCGGTTGGTGAGGGTATGGGCCAGCAATTCCAGCGCCTGCTCGGCGGGCATCCCGGCAGCCAGCTGTTGCTGCGCCTTGGCCAGCGCTTCGGCGCGCGCGGCCTCGCCATGTGCGCGCAATTGCAGCAGCGGCTGCTGGCGGCCGCTGGCCTGCCAATGTTCCACGAAGCGGGCGGTTTGCAGTTCGATGATGGCCTCGGCCTGCTGCGCGGCCTCGCGACGGCTGCGCCGGTTGTCCTCGATCGCCCGATCCAGATCGTCGACGGTGTAGAGGAACACGTCGCGCAGGCCGGACACGTCCTGTGCGATGTCGCGCGGGACGGCCAGATCCAGCAGCAGCATCGGTCTGTGCCGGCGCATGCGCAGTGCGTGCTCGACTTCCTGACGGTGCAGGATCGGCGTGCGTGCGGCAGTGGCGGAAATCACGATGTCGGCTTCGGCCAGATGCTTGTCCAGTTCGGCCAGCGGCAACGCGATGCCGCCGTGGCGGCTGGCCAGATCCTGCGCATGGGCGAGGGTGCGGTTGGCGATCAGCAGCCGCTGCACGCGGGCTTCCACCAGATGGCGCGCGGCCAGCTCGATGGTCTCGCCGGCACCGATCAGCAGCACGGTGGATGCGTCCAGGCGGGCGAAGCTGTCCTGTGCCAGTCGCACCGCGATGGAGGCCACCGACACCGGGTTGGCGCCGATGCGGGTGTCGGTGCGGGCGCGCTTGGCAGTCGCGAAGGCTTGCTGAAACAGCCGATCCAGCGGGCCGCCCAGAATGCCGGCTTCCCGCGCGGCCGCCCACGCCTGCTTCACCTGGCCGAGGATCTGCGGCTCGCCCAGCACCAGCGAATCCAGCCCGCTGGCGACCCGGAACAGGTGGCGCACGGTGTCGGCATCGTGGTGGCGGTATAGGTAGGCGTGCAGGTCGGGGCCGGCCTCGGGGTGCGCGGCCAGCCAGTCGGCCATGGCCTGGCCATCACCATCGACATGCGCGTACAGCTCGGTACGGTTGCAGGTGGACAGCAGCACCGCTTCGTGCACGCCGGGCAGCTCGCGCAGCGCCGCCAGTGCGGGGGCCAGCGCCTCCGGGCCGAACGCCACCTTCTCGCGCAGGGCAACCGGCGCGGTCTGGTGGTTGATGCCGAGGACGTGCAAGCTCATGCGTGGCGGGAACGGAAGCAGGGCGGAATCGTTCAGGCGCCTGCGCTAAGCTGCGGGCCGGACTTTTCATTGTACCGGCTCATTCCATGCCCATTCCGTTTCGTCCTGACCTGCGGCGTTGGCTGCCGGTCGTGCTCCTGATCGCCGGCTTGTCGGTTGCAGTCCCTGCAGTGGCGCAGACGAAGCCTGCGACCGCGATGGCGCGCATTGCGGATCCGCTGGAGGCCAGTCTGGCAGGGGAGTTCGCCTTGCAAAGCGGGCAGTTGCCCGAAGCGGCCCGGCACTATCTGGAAGCGGCGCAGGCAGCGCAGGATCCAGTGCTGGCCGAACGTGCCACCCGCATCGCCTTGCTGGCGGATGAGGACGCCTTGGCACGGCAGGGCTATGCCCTCTGGCATGCACTGGCGCCGGCACACAGCCAGGCCGAACGCATGGTGGCCGCCAGCCTGGCCTTGCGCGCTGGCCAGAGACAGGAGGCACAACGCAGCTTGGCGGCCTTGCTGGCCGAACCTGGCGGCTGGCGTGCCGGGCTGGCGGCTTTGACGGCCGCGGTGGGCAAGCAGCCGAAGTTGGTGACCAGCCTGCTGGCCGATGTGATCGGGCGCGGCGCCCTGCCCAATGATTTCCAGGCCTGGTTGAGCTTTGGCGGGCTGGCCCAGCGGCTGGAGCAGCCGAAACTGGTGGATGCCGTCCTGCAGCAGGTGGTGACCCGCTTCCCGGCCGAACCCAAGGTGGCCTTGCTGCGGGCGCAATTGCTGCGCGAGGCCGGCAAACTGCAGGAAGCCCGCGCAGTGCTGCAGCCGCTGGAGGCGCAGGTACGGCAATCGCCCAGCTTGCGTTGGGCATTGGCCAGCGAATACGCGGCGCAGGGTGACCCCGGCAAGGCGGCCAGCTTGCTGGCACAAGGGGAGCAGGACGATGCCAGCTACGCGCAGCGGGCGGCACTGCTGGACATGGCCAAGGACAAGGCCGGAATGGCCGCGTTGTATGCGGAGGTGAAGCAAGGAGCCACCGAACCCAGCCCCTCGCGACGCCTGCTGCTGGGGCAGCTGGCCGAGGCACTGGAGCACTACGACGACGCCTTGGGCTGGTACGCCAATGTGCCGGGGCAGCAATCGCAGGGGGTGGCGCGGATGCGCACGGCCAATGTCCTGCACGCCATGCAGCGCAAGCCGCAAGCTTTCGACACGCTGCACGCCGTGCAGGCGGACGCCGCCTTGAGCGAGGAGGATCGCCGGGATGGCTATCTCATGGAGGCCGAATTGCGGCAGAAGGACAAGGATGTCAGCGCGGAGCGCGACGCCTTTGCGCGCGGCCTGGCGGCACTGCCGGACAATCTCGAGCTGCTGTATGCACGCGCGCTGATGTGGGAGCGGCAAGACCAGATCGACAAGGCGGAGGCCGATCTGCGCCGGCTGCTGGTGATTGCGCCCGACAACGTGGCCGCACTCAATGCCTTGGGCTACACCCTGGCCGACCGCACCCAACGCTACCGTGAAGCGCTGGAGTTGATCGACCGCGCCCGCGTGGCCGATCCGGGCAATGCCGCGATCATCGACAGCTACGGTTGGGTGCTGTTCCGGCTGGGCAAGACCCGGGCGGCACTGGAACAGTTGCGTCGCGCCTACGCCTCGCAAAAGGATCCCGACATCGCCAGTCACCTGGGACAGGTGCTGTGGGTACTGGGGCAGAGGGATGAAGCGCGCAAGTATTTCGACGAAGCCCGCAAACTCGACCCCGAGAGCCGTGCCCTGCAGCGCGCCCTGACGGAGGTGGGAGCGTGAGCAAACGGGCCGGCTGGCTGCTGGCCGTGGCGATACTCGGCGGTTGCCAAAGTCTGCCGACGGGCAGCCGACTGGTGCAGGTTGCCGCCGTCGATCCGGCGGTCGCCGCCACGGCACAGCAGGCGCGGGCACGGGCGCTGGGGCTGGCGGAGGGGGATTGCCTGCGGCCAGGCTGGGCCATGGCCGGGCGGATCGCGATCGCCGCCGGCAAGGACGCCGGGAGCGGTCGCTTCGAATGGACGCAAGGGGAGGGGCGTTTGCAGCTGCAACTGATCGCCCCGGTGACCGCACAGACCTGGATCCTGCATGTCGACCCGCAGGGTGCGCGGCTGGATGGCCTGGCAGGTGGTCCGCGCGCGGGGGCAGAGCCTGCCCGCCTGCTGCGCGAGGCGACGGGTTGGGACATTCCGGTGCAGGCCCTGGGCTGCTGGACGCGCGCGGTGGCGGCCTCGGAGGCAGGTCTTGGGGCTGCCAGCATCCGTTTCGATGCCCAGTCTCTGCCGCAACGCATTGAGCAGGGCGGTTGGGAAATCGAATATTCGCGCTGGCAGCCTGACCCGTTTTCCGGCTTGCCGATGCCATCCCGCATCGACGCCCGCCACGGTGACAGCCGGGTGCGGCTGGCAGTGGATCGCTGGGGGCTGGAATGAGCGCCTTCAGTGCCGAAGCCGGCTGGAGCACCTGGCCTGCGCCGGCCAAGCTCAATCTGTTTTTGCACATCCTCGGGCGCCGGGCCGACGGCTATCACCTGTTGCAAACCGTGTTTCGCCTGCTGGACTGGGGCGACACCGTGTATTTGCGTCCACGCAAGGATGGCGTGGTTGCCCGGGTCGGTGCGGGGGCGGCAGGGGTTGCGGAGGGGGATGATCTGCTGGTGCGTGCCGCCAAACTTCTGCAAAAATCGTGCAATTATCGGCAAGGTGTGGACATTGCCATCGAAAAAAGAATCCCACTGGGGGGCGGGTTCGGTGGTGGGTCTTCCGATGCCGCCACCATGCTGGTGGCACTGAACCGGCTATGGAGGCTGGATCTGGATGTCGCGGCGCTGGCGGCGCTGGGGCTGCGGCTGGGGGCGGATGTGCCAGTGTTCGTGCGTGGCGAGAATGCCTGGGCCGAAGGGGTGGGCGAGCAGTTGACC
Source organism: Lysobacteraceae bacterium (assembly GCA_028868545.1). Taxonomy (GTDB): domain Bacteria; phylum Pseudomonadota; class Gammaproteobacteria; order Xanthomonadales; family Xanthomonadaceae; genus Thermomonas. The sequence continues at coordinate 4,241 of JAGWUF010000076.1, forward strand.
GCCATTACGCTTCCACCGGCGTGGTATCTGCTGGCCGACCCGGGGGTGCATGCGGCGACTGCGGATCTGTTTCGGTCACCGGATTTGACGCGGGACGCTGCGCCCGCGACAATAGCTGGCTACCTGTCCGGAAGTGTGTGCGGCAACGCGTTCGAGCCGGTGCTGCTGCGTCGCGAGGTCGCTGTCGAGACGATGTTCAAGGCGCTTTCCAGTCTCGGAGTGCCGCGCTTGACCGGCTCCGGCAGCGGCTGTTTCGTCGAATTCGCCCAGCGCGAAGCCGCCGAGGCAGCGCTGGCGGCGCTACCTGCGGGCTTCCCGGCCTGGGTGGTGCGCGGGGCAGACAGGTCGCCACTGCTGGACGCGGTGGAACAATTTCGCTAGCCGGTTTCGCCACGGTTGAATCGGCTGGCGGTTTTTGCGGGCAGTTCTCGCTAGGGGCGTCGCCAAGCGGTTAAGGCACCGGGTTTTGATCCCGGCATGCGTAGGTTCGAATCCTTCCGCCCCTGCCATTCCAATGAAAGCCTCCAATCCGGCCATCCACATGCAAGACGAACCCAATTTTCTGGTTTTTTCTGGGAATGCCAATCGTCCGTTGGCCGACGCGGTCTGCCGCGAGCTGGGTGTGCGCCCCGGCAAGGCGCTGATCAGCCGGTTTTCCGATGGCGAAGTGCAGGTCGAGATCGAGGAAAGCGTGCGCCGGCAAGAGGTGTACGTGATCCAGTCCACCAATGCGCCCAGCGCCGAAAACTTCATGGAACTGCTGGTGCTGATCGACGCGCTCAAGCGCGCATCGGCCTCCAGCGTCACTGCGGTGGTGCCGTATTTCGGTTACGCCCGCCAGGATCGCCGCCCGCGTTCGGCGCGCGTGCCGATCACTGCCAAGGTGGCGGCCAAGATGTTCAGTGCGGTGGATACCGACCGCGTGCTGACCGTGGACCTGCACGCCGACCAGATCCAGGGCTTCTTCGACATCCCGGTCGACAACGTCTACGCCTCGCCGCTGCTGCTGGCCGATATCTGGCGCGTGCACGGTACCGACAACGTCATCGTGGTGTCGCCGGACGTCGGCGGGGTTGTGCGCGCGCGCGCGATCGCCAAGCGGCTGGATGACGCCGAATTGGCCATCATCGACAAGCGCCGGCCCAAGGCCAACGTCGCCACGGTGATGAACATCATCGGCGACGTCGAAGGCAAGACCTGCGTGCTGGTGGACGACATCGTCGACACCGCCGGCACCCTGTGCGCCGCCGCCAACGCGCTGAAGGAGCGCGGTGCGGTGAAGGTGGTGGCCTATTGCGTGCACCCGGTGCTGTCGGGTGCGGCGCTGGACAACCTCAACAAGTCGTCGCTGGACGAGCTGGTGGTGACCGACACCATCGCACTGTCGCCGGCGGCACGGGCCTGCAGCAAGATCCGCCAGATCGGCGTGGCCGAACTGCTGGCCGAAACCATTCGCCGAATGACCTTCGGCGAATCGGTCAGTTCGCTGTACGTCGACTGACCCGTGTTCCCACTCACCTGGTCGCGGGTGAGTGTCATCGCTGTCGCGAGGCAGCTTCATTGCAATGCAAAGTGAGTGATTGAAATGTCCGAATACACCATCAAGGCCGCCAGCCGCAACGTCGAGGGGAAGGGTGCGAGCCGCCGCCTGCGTCATGCTGCCCAGCTGCCTGCCGTTGTCTATGGCGCCAACGCCGCCCCGCAGTCCATCCAGATCGAACATGAGGCGATCTGGCTGGCCAGCCAGAACGAGTGGTTCTACTCGTCGCTGCTCAACCTCGACATCGACGGCAAGGTCGAGCAGGTGCTCCTGCGCGACATGCAGCGCCATCCGTACAAGCAGCTGATCATGCATCTTGACTTCCAGCGCGTGGACGCCAACCAGGCGCTGCGCACCCGGGTGCAGCTGCATTTCCGGAACCAGGAATCGTCGCCGGCCGGCAAGACCGGTGGCGTGGTCATCATGCACGAGCTGACCGAGGTCGAAATCAGCTGTCTGCCGAAGGATCTGCCGGCAGCGATCGAAGTCGATCTGTCCGCCCTGGCCGTCGGTGGCGTGGTTCACCTGTCCGACCTGACGCTGCCGGCCGGCGTGGAACTGCCGGCGCTGAAGCTGGGCAAGGAACACGACGTCGCCGTCGTGGTGGCCAAGCACGGCAAGGAAGAGGTCGAGGCTGCCGGTGCTCCGGCGGCGGCCGAAGTGCCGGCCACCAAGGCGGCGAAGAAGGACGCGAAGTGATTGCTGCGTAAGCAGCAGTCATCCTGAGCCGCAGGCGAGGGATCTGTCCCGCAGACAGGTTCTTCGCGCGGCTCGGAGCGACAGTCAATGGCAGGTCTTCGCCTCATCGTCGGGCTGGGCAATCCCGGTTCCGAATACATCAGAACCCGGCACAACGCCGGGTTCTGGTTTATTGATGCGCTGGCGCTTGCCGAGGGCGTGCGTTTCGGTCTGGAAAGCAAGTTGTTCGGCGAGACCGCCAAGATCACGATTGCCGGCCAGCCGGTCTGGCTGCTGCGGCCGGCCACCTTCATGAATGCGTCCGGCAAGTCGGTCACGGCTGCATTGCGCTACTGGAAAATCGAACCGGAAGAGATGCTGGTGGTGCACGACGAGCTGGATCTGGCCCCCGGTGCGGCGCGACTCAAGTTCGATGGCGGGCATGGCGGGCAGAATGGCTTGCGCGACATCAGTCGCCTGCTGGGACATGGCAAGTACCACCGTCTGCGGTTGGGCATCGGCCATCCCGGACACAAGGACCAGGTCACGCCGTGGGTGCTGGGGCGCCCGGGTGCTGCCGACGAGGCGATGATCCTGCGCGCCATCGGCGATGCCGCCCAGGTGCTGCCGCTGGCGGTGCAAGGCAATTTCCCGGATGCGATGACGCGGCTGCACACGCCGCGCACGCAATGAATTCATCGTGCCGGCAACCTGCCGGTGCGGCAACGGAGCAACACGCGACATGGGCATCAAATGCGGCATCGTCGGGCTGCCGAACGTCGGCAAGTCCACTCTTTTCAACGCGCTGACCAAGGCCGGCATCGCCGCCGCCAACTTCCCGTTCTGCACCATCGAGCCGAACGTGGGCGTGGTGCCGGTGCCGGATCCGCGCTTGAGCGCGCTGGCGGAGATCGTCAAGCCGCAGAAATGCATCCCCACCGCGGTCGAGTTCGTCGACATCGCCGGCCTGGTGGCCGGTGCGGCCAGCGGCGAGGGCCTGGGCAACAAGTTCCTGGCCCATATCCGCGAAGTGGACGCGATCTGCCACGTGGTGCGCTGTTTCGAAAATGACGACGTCATCCACGTCAACAACAGGATCGACCCGATCGCCGACATCGAGACCATCGACACCGAACTGGCGCTGGCCGACCTGGAATCGGTGGACAAGGCGATCACCCGTTTCGAGCGCGTGGCCAAGGGTGGCGACAAGGACGCCAAGGCCAAGATCGCGGTACTGGGCAAGTTGCGTGTCGCGCTGGACCAGGGCAAGGCCGCCCGCACGGTGGCGCTGGATGACGAGGAGAAACTGGCCATCCGCGAGCTGTTCCTGCTGACCGCCAAGCCGGTGATGTACGTGGCCAACGTGCTGGAAGATGGCTTCGAAGGCAATCCGCACCTGGATGTCGTGCGCGCCCGCGCGCAGGGCGAGGGTGCCAAGGTGGTGCCGGTATGCGCGGCGATCGAGGAAGAACTGAGCCAGCTCGACGACGCCGACCGTGATGCCTTCCTCGTCGACCTGGGCCTGGACGAGCCCGGCTTGAATCGCGTGATTCGTGCCGCCTACGAGTTGCTGGGCCTGCAGACCTATTTCACCGCCGGGGTGAAGGAGGTGCGGGCGTGGACAGTGAAGGCCGGCGCCACCGCGCCGCAGGCGGCGGCGGTCATCCATACCGATTTCGAGAAGGGCTTCATTCGCGCCGAAACCATCGGCTACGACGATTACATCAAGTATCGCGGTGAAGCCGGTGCGCGCGACGCCGGCCGGCTGCGGCTGGAAGGCAAGGAATACCGCGTGCAGGAAGGCGACGTGCTGCACTTCCGCTTCAACGTCTGAGGCGGCCGCAGCGGGAGGAACCGGATTTCCCGAAAATTCCCTCGCAACCGTTGACAGAACCAAAACGCACGCCCAAAATAACGGGCTCGCTGGGGGGCATCCTTGCCTTCAGCGGAAAAAATCGGAGGGATACCCAAGCGGCCAACGGGGGCAGACTGTAAATCTGCTGGCTTACGCCTTCGGTGGTTCGAATCCACCTCCCTCCACCAGGTTTTCGCTTCACCCGCGGGTCTTACCAACCGGCGGCGCAACAAGGCAGGGCTCCCGGTGCGGGAGTAGTTCAATGGTAGAACTGTAGCCTTCCAAGCTACTAGCGCGGGTTCGATTCCCGTCTCCCGCTCCACCATTGCATTGCAAGTCCTGCTGTAAAACCTGCTCACGTAGCTCAGTCGGTAGAGCACCTCCTTGGTAAGGAGGAGGTCGATGGTTCGATTCCATTCGTGAGCACCATCTTCTGAAATTCCACGCCCGCCTGTCGGGCAATTCCAACGAGACGCAGCCATGGCAAAGGGTAAGTTCGAACGCACCAAGCCCCACGTGAACGTGGGCACCATCGGTCACGTGGACCACGGCAAGACGACGCTGACGGCGGCGCTGACCAAGGTGGGCGCGGAGCGT
>JAGWUF010000077.1 GCA_028868545.1 Lysobacteraceae bacterium
CTGCGCGGCATCCCGGCGGCGGTCAAGGCCGCGCTGGAGGAACTGCCGCCCTCAAGCCACCCGATGGACGTGATGCGCACCGGCGTCTCGGTGCTGGGCTGCGTGCAGCCCGAGAAGGACGATCACAACCATCCCGGCGCGCGCGATATCGCCGACAAGCTGATGGCCTCGCTCGGTTCGATGCTGCTGTACTGGTACCACTACAGCCACAACGGCCGCGTCATCGATGTTGAAACCGACGATGACTCCATCGGCGGCCACTTCCTGCACCTGCTGCACGGCGAGCCGCCGCCGGAGAGCTGGGTGCGGGCAATGCACACCAGCCTGATCCTGTACGCCGAGCACGAATTCAACGCATCCACCTTCACCTGCCGCGTCATCGCCGGCACTGGCAGCGACATGCATTCGTGCATCGCCGGCGGCATCGGCGCGCTGCGTGGACCCAAGCACGGCGGCGCGAACGAAGTGGCGTTCGAGATCCAGAAGCGCTACGAGACACCGGACGAGGCCGAAGCCGACATCAAGGCGCGCGTCGAGCGCAAGGAAGTGGTGATCGGTTTCGGCCACCCGGTCTACACCGTGTCCGACCCGCGCAACAAGGTGATCAAGGACGTGGCGCGGCAGCTGTCGGCCGAGCAGGGCAACACGAAGATGTACGACATCGCCGAGCGGCTGGAGTCGGTGATGTGGGACATCAAGAAGATGTTCCCCAACCTCGACTGGTTCAGCGCGGTCAGCTACCACATGATGGGCGTGCCCACCGCGATGTTCACCCCGCTGTTCGTGCTGGCGCGCACCTCCGGCTGGAGCGCGCACGTGATCGAGCAGCGCATCGACGGCAAGATCATCCGCCCGTCGGCCAACTACACCGGGCCGGAAGACCGGAAGTTCGTGCCGATCGACCAGCGCTGAACCAAGCCCTCCCCTTCAAGGGGGGAGGGTTGGGTGGGGATGGGGTTCAGTGGCACGATGGAGAAACCCCATCCCCATCCCGGCTTTCCCCTTGAAGGGGAAGGAGGAAACAGTCAGAGCAGGCCTTCGGCCTGCAGCGCCGCCTGCACGCCCGGGTCGGCGGCCATGCGTGCGTCGAAGCGGGCGAGGTTGTCCAGTCCCGACAGGTCCACGCCGGTCTTCTTCGCCCATTGCAGGGTGATGAACCAGTAGGGGTCGGCGATCGAGCGGCTGCCGGCAATCCAGTCCTTGTCCGCCAACTGCGCGTTGGCACTTTCGAACAGGCCGCGCAGCTGCTTGCGGGCGTTGGCATGGCTCTTGTCCACCATCGCCGGATCTTCAAGATAGGCGGTGGCACCGAACAACGGTTTGAACGCCGGATGCACGTCGGCATTCACGCAGGCCAGCCAGCGGTTGACCTCGGCGCGGCTTTCGGGGCTGCCGTCGCCGCACAGATCGGCTTCGGGGAAGCGGTCGGTCAGATAGTGCAGGATCGCCGAATTCTGGGTCAGCACCCAGTCGCCGACCTGCAATGCCGGCACCGCGCCGGAAGGATTGATGGCGCGGTATTCGGGCGTGGCCCGTTGCTCGCGGGTCACGACCTGGAATTCATAAGGCGCGCCGATCCACTGCAGCACGATATGGTCGGCGGTGGAGCAGGCACCGGGAGAGGTGTAGAGCTTCATCGAGTGGCCTCGTTTGGGAAGGTGCCACTATCGGCGATTGCGGGTTCGCTGGTGATGAAGGTGCGTGCAACGCAGTGTTGCTGCCGTTGCACGCGAGAACTGGGGTCAGATGCTGCGGCGCGGCCGCAGGCTTTGCACCCGGTAGAACGTGTGGTCGCCGATCGTGGCGACCTGCATCGCGCTGTTCCAGCTGGGGCTGGCGATGGCGTGGGCGGCGAAATGGCTGGCACCGGGCACCACCAGTTTGCGCTGGCCGCGAGGCAGTGCCCAGTTGCGCTCGGAGGCCAGCGACACGCTGACCGCCTCGGTCCAGGCTTCGATATTGGACAGCCGGGTCTGCGGGGACAGCAGGGTGGGCGCGAATTGCTTGCGCGCGGTCACCACCTGGCACAGGTTGCGGCCCCACAGGCCGCTGTCGCGACGGCGCAGGGCGACTTCGGCCACGGCTTGCTGGCCCAGCGCGGACTGGTCGCGGGCTTCCAGGTAAACGGTGGTGGACAGGCACAGCGAATCAGCGGCGGGCTGCGGCAACACGTGCGACAGCCAGAGAATCCAGGCGAGCTTCATGGTTCGACTCCTTTTGCTCCGTTGCGGCGCGGCCCCGGATTTGCGGGCACACGACATGGCGTTACTGAGGAGGGCGGCAGCTCTGTGGCGGCCTTTGCCCGGGCGCGCCGTACCGGTTCAGGGTGCGGCCGGCGTGCCGGTGGACCTGCGGGCATGTGGGGGGCATCTGAGCCGACCCGGCAGGCGAAATTGGGCGCACCTTAGGGGGGCTTTCCCGAACGTCAGCTGAATGGGAAAATCAGAAGCGATTGATTCGATTGGAGTTTTTATTCGGATGCATTTGCGTTACAGACGCGCGGCCAGCCGCGTGCCTTCGTCGATGGCGCGCTTTGCATCCAGCTCGGCGGCCAGTTTCGCACCGCCGATCAGATGCGGCGTGCGGCCCGCCGCCACCAGGGCATCGTGCAGCTCGCGGCGCGGTTCCTGCCCGGCGCAAACCACCACATGCTCCACCGCCAGCGTCTGTTCGCCGCCATCCACGCGGATGCGCAGGCCGCTGGCATCCATGCCCAGATACTCCACGCCACCCAGCATCCGCACTTGCTTGGCTTTCAAGGTGGCGCGGTGGATCCAGCCGGTGGTCTTGCCCAGCCGCGCGCCAGGCTTGCCGGACGAGCGCTGCAACAGCCACAGCTGGCGTGCCGGGGCTTCGGGCTGCGGCGTGGTCAGGCCGCCGGCGGCGTCGAAACGGGCATCCACCCCCCATTCCGCCATCCAGCGCGCGGTGTCCAGGGTCGGCGAAGGGCCGGCCTGGGCCAGGAATTCCGCCACATCGAATCCGATCCCGCCAGCGCCGATGATGGCGACCTTCGCGCCCACGGTCACGCGCCCTTGCAGAACATCCAGGTAGCTGACCACGCGCGGGTCGTCGCTGACGGCAAACGCCACCGCGCGCGGCAGCACGCCGGTGGCGATGACCACTTCATCGAAGCCGGCCAACGCATCGGCATCGGCCCAGGTCTGCAGGCGCAGATCCACGCCGGTGTCGTGCAGGCGCTGGCGGAAATAGCGCAGCGGTTCGTGAAACTCTTCTTTTCCGGGAATCCGCTTGGCCATGTTGAACTGGCCGCCGATTTCGGCGGCGCCCTCGAACAGCACCACGTTGTGGCCACGAGCCGCCGCTTCGGTGGCGCAAGCCAGCCCGGCGGGGCCGGCACCCACCACCGCAATGGTTTTCACATGCGATGTCGGCGCCAGCACCAATTCGGTCTCGGAGCAGGCGCGCGGGTTGACCAGGCAACTGGCGCGCTTGTTTTCGAAGACATGATCCAGGCAGGCTTGATTGCAGGCGATGCAGGTATTAATGCGCTGCGCCTCGCCACGTGCGGCCTTGTTCACCCACTGCGGGTCGGCCAGCAGCGGGCGGGCCATCGACACCATGTCGGCACCGCCTGCGGCCAGCACTGCTTCGGCAACGTCCGGCATGTTGATGCGGTTGCTGGTGATCAGCGGCAATTGCACCTGCGGCTTCAGCTTGGCGGTGATCTGGGTGAAGGCCGCACGCGGCACCGAAGTGGCGATGGTGGGGATGCGTGCCTCGTGCCAGCCAATGCCGGTATTGATGAGCGTGGCACCGGCGGCTTCCACCGCCCGGGCCTGCGCCACGATGGCGTCCCAGTCGTTGCCGCCTTCGACCAGATCCAGCATCGACAGGCGGTAGATTAGGATGAAATCCGGCCCGCAGGCTTCGCGCACGCGGCGCACGATCTCCACCGCAAACCGCATCCGGCGCGCAGTGTCGCCACCCCAGGCATCGTTGCGTTGGTTGGTGCGCGCGGTGGTGAACTCGTTCAGCAGATAGCCTTCCGAGCCCATGATCTCCACGCCGTCGTAGCCGGCGTCGCGCGCCAGTTGCGCGGCGGTGGCGAAGTCGCGGATCTGGCGCTCGATCGCGCGCGCACCGAGTTGCCGCGGGGTGAACGGGTTGATCGGGGATTTCAGTCTGGACGGGGCCACCGAAAACGGGTGGAAGGCATAGCGGCCGGCATGCAGCAGTTGCATGCAGAGCTTGCCGTCGTGACGGTGCACGGCATCGGTGACCAGTCGGTGTCGGCGCACATGCCAGGGCATCGACATCCGGCTGGCGAACGGTTTCAGCCAGCCCCGCAGGTTGGGGGCGAAGCCGCCGGTCACCATCAGGCCCACCCCGCCTTCGGCGCGCGCGGCGAAATACGCGGCCAGCTTGGGGAAATCGGCGGCACGGTCTTCCAGCCCGGTGTGCATCGACCCCATCAACACGCGGTTGCGCAGGGTGGTGAAGCCAAGGTCAAGGGGGGCCAGCAGGTGGGGATAGGATGCCGTCATCGGCACAGCATACCCATGCGTACTGTTGGCTGCATCCCGAGCAAGCTTCCGGCAGTGCAGATCAGTGCGAAGAGTTGCAATCGTTGACTGTTATGTTAGTGTTAATGGGGCTTACGCATTCCCGCTTGGTTCTGTGTGGGGGTGCGTGCGGACTCTGCCGCCTGCAAGCGCCAACATTTTCAATGCTGCGTCAAACGTTTCTTTATTACTGAATCAAGGAGCTGAAACATGAACAAGAAACTCCTCTGTGTCGCCCTGCTGGGTGGCTTGAGTCTGGCGCAAGTCGCGTCTGCTCAGGAGTTCGATGATCGCTGGTATGTGTCGGGTTCAACCGGCGTGAATTTGCAGGATCATGATCGCGGCACCAACGATACGATCTTCACTACCGTGGGCTTCGGCAAGTTCCTCAACTCCAAAGTTTCGCTGGATGCAGAGCTGAACTACCAGAATCCGCACAAGAATGCGAACCGTCATCTGAACTGGAGCCAGTACGGTGCTTCGCTGGATGCCCGCTACCACTTCCGTCACGAGGGTGCGAAATTCTGGCCCTACCTGCGCGGTGGTCTGGGCTGGCAGCGTCATGAAGAAGAGTACGCCGTGCCGCTCCCAACTTCGCCCTGGAAGCACAAGGACTCCAATCTGGCGCTGAACGTTGGCGTCGGCATGCAGCTGGACATGGGCCGTGTCAATGTGCGGACCGAGGTGGGCAGCCGGATCGATTTTGATGACCAGCAGGCTCGCACCGGGCAGCAGCAGAGCCAGTTCACCGACGTTCTGGCATCGGTTGGCCTGACGATGGCCCTCGGCCCGGCACCGGTGGCACCGGTGGCACCGGCACCGGCAGCGCCGCAGCAGACCTGTGCGGATCTGGATGACGACGGCGACGGCGTCAACAACTGCAACGACAAGTGCCCGAACTCGCAGCCCGGCCAGACCATCGGTCCGGACGGTTGCCCGGTGCCGGTGTCGATCGACCTGAAGGGCGTGAACTTCGACTTCGACAAGGCGACCCTGCGTCCGGACGCCGTGGCGATCCTGAACGAAGCCACCGAAATCCTGAAGCGCTATCCGGAACTGAAGGTGGAAGTGGCCGGTCACACCGACCAGTGCGGCAAGGAAGGCTACAACCAGAAGCTGTCCGAGCGTCGCGCCAAGACCGTGTACGACTATCTGACCAGCCACGGCGTGGATTCCGCGCGTCTGGCCGGCCCGAACGGTTATGGCTTCAGCCGTCCGCTGGAAGACAAGGGTCACACCTTCCCGGCGTGCAAGAGCGAGACCAATCGGCGTACCGAGTTGAACAGCAAGTAAGATCTGCTGCTCGCATGCAACCTGCGAAACCCGGCCCAGTGCCGGGTTTCGTTTTTTCCGTCACCGGGCGTGATTTGCATTGCGATCCGGCGCATGGTCGGCCTACACTTGCGGCATTCGTCGGGGAGTTGTTCTCATGCGGTCGATCCAGCGTGCTGTCTGCGCATCCTTGTTGGCCTTTGCGCCGCTGCTGGTGCATGCCGCCGGCAATGTCTGCCAGGGCGGGGAGCTTTCGGCAACGCCGATTCGCCCGACGTTGATCTCGCCGGTGGCCATCGAGTTCGTGCCGGCCACCAGCCAGTTGGGAGGTGCCAGCGGTGTGCTGGTGCAGTCCTTCGATGAAGCGTTGTCGGTGGACAACGTGCTGGTGCGGATACGCATGGAGGGTTGTCGGGCGATGGCGAAAACGCTGGCACCTGCCGGGCCGGCTGCCAGTGACGCTGCGGCGTACAAGCCGCAGACGGCATTCGACAACACGCCCTGGCGCTTCAACATGACCCAGAACGGCAAGCGCATGACGGCCGATGAGTTCGACGCGTGGATGAAGGCGCGCGGCGTGCGGGTGGTGGGCAAGAAAGAACCCGAAGCCACGCCTGCGTCGTCGCCGGGCAAATAATTCTGCGCGGCAGCCTGCCACGTCGAATGCCGCGCTACGGACTGGCCCGCATCCTGTCCAAACGGGGTGTTTGCTCGCGCAATGACGCCGAGCGGTTGATTCGTGCCGGCAGAGTGCGCCTGGACGGGCGAATCGTGCTGGATCCCGAGTCGCCGGCGACCGCAGGTTCGGCGATCGAAATCGATGGTCATGCCGCCCTGCGTGACATCCCGCAGTATCTGATGCTCAACAAACCGCGCGGGTTGGTGACCACGGCCCACGATGAGCACGGGCGCGACACCGTGTACCGCTGCTTCGATGGCGCGGCACTGGGGTGGATCGCGCCGGTGGGGCGCCTGGACAAGGCCAGCGAAGGCTTGTTGCTGTTCAGCAACGACCCGGCGTGGGCCGCGCGCATTACCGACCCTGCCCGGGGGCCCAGCAAGACCTATCACGTGCAGGTGGATTGCTTGCCCGATGCCGCGCAGCTGGCGGCACTGCAGGCGGGTGTGTTGGTCGATGGCGAACCGTTGCGCACGGCCTCTGCGGCACTGTTGCGGCAGGGGGCCAAACATGCGTGGCTGGAAATCGTGCTGGACGAAGGCCGCAACCGCCAGATTCGCCGCCTGCTGGCGGCGTTGGACATCGGGGTGTTGCGGTTGGTGCGGGTGGCGATCGGCCCGCTGATCCTGGGCGCGCTGCCGAAAGGGCAATGGCGCGCGTTGTCGGATGCAGAAATCGGGCTGTTGCAGTCATCCACGCAGGAGGCGAACTGAAATGCCGAGCTTGATCCGGGTTGTACCGTTGCTGGGGTGCCTGGCCGTGCTGGCGGGCTGCGCATCTTCCGGAACGCAGGTAGCTGCATCGGCACCGATGGCGTCCCCGCCGGCACAGTCGGCCACAGGCCGGGATGCGCGTGGCAGTTATCGGTTCCTGATGCAGCGCGATGGCCGGATCATGACCGCAGACCAGTTCGATGCCTGGATGCGGGCCAATGGCATCCGGGTGGCGCGCGGGCAGGTACAGCCTGCGGCCACGATTGTGGAGACACGTCGGGTGGTGCAGCGCAGCCACCCGGTCAAACACAAACCCCGGCTCAGGCGCCGATGACGCCCAGTTCGCGGCCGATGCGGATGAACGCATCGATTGCATGGTCGAGCTGCTCGCGGGTATGCGCCGCGCTGATCTGGGTGCGGATGCGCGCCTGGCCCTTGGCCACCACCGGGAAGAAGAAACCGATGGCGTAGATGCCTTCTTCCAGCAGGCGTTCGGCAAAGCGCTGCGCCAGCGGGGCGTCGTACAGCATCACCGGGCAGATCGGGTGCACGCCCGGCTTGATGTCGAAACCGGCGGCGGTCATGCGCTCGCGGAAATACGCGGTGTTCTCGCGCAGGCGCGCGCGCAGTTCACCGGCGGACGACAGCATGTCGAACGCCTTGGTGCCGGCGGCGGCCACGTGCGGCGGCAGCGAGTTGGAGAACAGGTACGGGCGTGAGCGCTGGCGCAGCATTTCGATCACCTCGGCCTTGCCGGTCGTGAAGCCGCCCAGCGCGCCGCCCATCGCCTTGCCGAGCGTGCCGGTGATGATGTCGATCCTGTCCAGCACGCCCTTGACTTCGGCGCTGCCGCGGCCGGTGGCACCCAGGAAGCCGGTGGCGTGGCATTCGTCGATATGCACCAGCGCGCCGTACTTTTCCGCCAATGCGGTGATTTCGTCCAGCGGGGCGATGAAGCCGTCCATCGAGAACACACCGTCGGTGGTGATCAGGAGGGTGCGCGCGCCGTCGGCCCTGGCCTGCTTGAGCTGCGCTTCCAGATCGGCCATGTCGCAGTTGGCGTAGCGGTAGCGCCTGGCCTTGCACAGGCGCACGCCGTCGATGATCGAGGCGTGGTTGAGCGCATCGGAGATGACGGCGTCGTTTTCGTCCAGCAGCGGCTCGAACAGGCCGCCGTTGGCGTCGAAGCAGGCGGCATAGAGGATGGTGTCGTCCTTGCCGAAGAACCCGGAGATCGTGCGCTCCAGCTGCTTGTGCAGGTCCTGGGTGCCGCAGATGAAGCGCACCGAGGCCATGCCGAAGCCGTGGCTGTCCAGCGCGTCCTTGGCGGCCTGGATGATGTCGGGGTGGTCGGCCAGGCCCAGGTAGTTGTTGGCGCAGAAGTTCAGCACGCTGCGGCCATCGGCCAGGGTGATTTCGGCCGATTGCGGGCTGGTGATGATGCGCTCGGACTTGAACAGGCCGGCGGCGCGGATTTCGTCGAGGGTGTCGGCAAATCGCTTGGTAAGAGCAGGTTGGGTCAGGGACATGGTTGTTCCGTGCGCATGAGGCGGCCGGGGCTGCCTGCGCCCGACACGCCGTGAATACGTCCATGTAGGCTCATCGGCGGCATCCATGCCGCCGATGGTCGTG
>JAGWUF010000023.1 GCA_028868545.1 Lysobacteraceae bacterium
GGTGAGCGTAACAGATCAGGAAATGCGCTCTGGCCGGAACGAGCGGGACGGTGACCGCATCAGGCCACCTGAGCGTAACAGATCAGGAAATGCGCTCTGGCCGGAACGCTAGCGTGGCGCGGCGGTCGCTGTTGCGGGAAGCACTACATCGAACAACCGCGTCTGCACCAGTTTTCCGTTCAGCAGGATTTCCACCTTGTAATTTCCCGTGGGCCAGCCGTTGGGCCTGCTGATCTGGAAGGTGGTGGCGGCGTCGCCGTTGAAGGGCAGGTTCTTGCCTTCGGTCAGGAAGGTCTGCTTGCTGTCCAGGTGGCTCCAGCGGGCATCGATGCGTTGCAGGGTGGGCGAGTGGCCGGTGTGCAGCACGGCGGCGTGGATGGTGTCGTCGGGGGCGAAGTGCAGCATGGGGACCGGCACGCGCTGATCGCTGCCCACGCGGTTGCCCAGATCCACGCGGGCGATGGCGGGGGCAGCCGGTGCCGGTGCCGGCAGTTGCGGCGTGGCCGGTGCTTCCAGGTGCGCAACCGACGTGCCGGCGGGCGTGGCGGCCGGTTGGCAGCCGGCCAGCAGCGGGATCAGGAGCACCGGCAGGGCGTGGTGTGGGCGCATGGCCTCATTGCCGCAGGCTGCGGCGTGCCGGTGGTGCGGCCGTGCCCGGGGTGGCACGCCAGGGGTTGATGTCCAGACCGCCGCGACGGGTGTAGTGGGCTTCCACCGACAGTTGCTGCGGGCTGCAGCGGGCTTGCAGGTCGAGGAAGATGCGCTCCACGCATTGCTCGTGGAATTCGGCGTGGTCGCGGAAGCTGACCAGATAGCGCAACAGCCCGGCGCGGTCGATGCGCGGGCCGCGGTAGGCAATCGTCAGGTCGGCCCAGTCCGGCTGCCCGGTGACGGGGCAGTTGGATTTCAGCAGGGCGCTGTGCAGCGTTTCCTCGACGATCCCGCCGGCATCGGCGTGCAGCAGCGCGGCATCCGGGGGCCCGTAGTGACGGATGGGGATGTCGAGCGCGTCGATGCTTTCGGCCGCCGGCAGGTCCTGCCAGGCCGGCAACCCGAATGCCAGCGTGACCGGCGCGCCGGCGGCCTGCGAAAGATCCTGCTCGATCCGCGCACGCACCTGGCCGGCGTTCTCGAACGGGCTGCCGTTGAACGAGTTGAGGTAGAGCTTGAGCGATTTCGATTCGATCAAATTGGGCGAGGTGGCGGGCACATGCAACGTGGCCGTGGCCACCTGCGGCTTGCCGCGCGGATCCAGCCACGACAGCTCGAACGCGTGCCAGCGGTCATGCCCGATGAACGGCAGCGGCGCGGCGTCGAGGCCCAGTTGCGCCCGCGCCAGTGCCCGCGGGATCGGATACAGCAGGCCGGCATCGAAGTGCGCGGGATAGGCAACGTCGCGCCCGAGCGGAGAACCTTCGATGGCCATTGCGAAACCTACTTGACCTCGAACTGCACCAGCGCCACCGGCCGGCCGTTGGCGTCCACTTCCACGTTGTAGGCGCCGGTCTCGGTGGGGGCGTATTCGAACACGGTGAAGGGGCCCTGGATGGTCTTGGCGTCTTCCTTCTGCGATTTGCCCTGGCTGAACCAGAACACTTCCAGTTTTTCGCCGTTCGTGCGGCCGAACTTGGTGGGCACCGAGATGTACACCGTCTGCCCGCTCTTGAACTCGTGCACCGGCGTGACGACATCGCCATTGCCATCCACTTCGGCGCCGGCCCTGGCGGCATTCGGGTTGACCGTCACCGATTCCACGCCGTCGTTGTGGCGCTGCGCCTCGGTGTTGTCATCCACCTGCTTGGGCGTTTGCGGGCCCTGGCGGTTGCAGGCGGCCAACGCGGCCGCGGCGATCAACAGGCACAGGGTACGGGTCACGGGGGTCATGGAAGCTCCGGCAAGTCGAACAGACATGAAAGGCACATTCTAGCGGGATGCCGGCGGCCATCCCCAGCGGCTCATGAACGATGGGGATGCAGCAGGTAGTCGGTGGACTGCATTTCGGTCAGGCGCGACGCCGTGCGTTCGAACGCGCCGCGCAGGCGCTGGCCCGAGTACAGCGCCATCGGCGCTTGTGCGGCGGTGCACACCAGGTTGACGTGGCAGTCGTACAACTCGTCGATCAGGTTGACGAAGCGTTGCGCGGCGTCTTCATTGCCGGCATCGAACGCGGGGATGCCGCCCAGCAGCACGGTATGGAATTCGCGTGCAATCTCGATGTAGTCGGTGGTGCCGCGCGGCCCTTCGCACAGCGCGGCAAAGTCGAACCAGCACAGGCCCTGTCCGCGTGCCCGCACGGGGATGCGGCGGTCGTCGATGACGATGCCGGCGTCGCGGTGTCCGTCATCGCCGCCAAGCGCGTGCCAGCGCGCGTTCAACCAGGCATCGGCATCGGCATCCAGGGGGCTGCGGTAGACCGGCGAGCGGGTCAGCGCGCGCAGGCGGTAGTCGGTACTGCTGATCAGCTCGACCACGGCGCAATGCTGGTGGATCAGGTCGATGGCCGGCAGGAAGCGTGCGCGCTGCAAGCCATCGCGATACAGGTCATCCGGCGCGGTGTTGGAGCTGGTCACCAGGGTCACGCCCTGCGCGAACAGCTGCGCCAGCAGGCGGCCCAGCAGCATCGCATCGCCGATGTCGTCGACGAAGAATTCATCCAGGACCAGCACCCGCAGCCGGTGCCGCCACTCGCGGGCAATCGCCACCAGCGGGTCACGTTCGCCGGCGTGCGCGCGCAGACGCTCGTGCACGTCGCGCATGAAGCGGTGGAAGTGGGTGCGGCGCTTTTCCTTGAACGGCAGGCCGTCGAAAAACAGATCGATCAGGAAGGTCTTGCCCCGCCCCACCCCGCCCCACAGGTAGAGGCCCTGCACACCCGCGGCCGGAGGCTGGTCGAACAGCCGGGCCAGCAACCCGCGCGCCGGCGGCGGCATCAGCAGGGCGGCGTGGATCCGGTCCAGTGCCGCCAGTGCGCCGGCCTGGGCTGCATCCTGCTGCCAGTCGCCACGGGCCACGCCGGCGGCGTAGCGCTGCGAGGGTGTTGCCGGTGCGCTCACGCCGACAGCCAGGCCCGCACGCAGTGCTGGAGGACGCCGCGCAGGTCGATCAATTTGCGATGGAAGAAGTGGCTGGTGTCGGGCATTTCGACCAATTGCGGCGGGTGCGGCAAGGCGCTGGCCCAGGCGCGCACCGCATCGGCATCGACGATTTCATCGGCACTGCCCTGCACCACCAGCCACGGGACTTCAGGCAACGCGAGGGCGCTGAAATCCCAGCTGCGGCCCACCGGCGGGGCAATCGAAATCAGGGCCTCGGCCCCCAACTCCACCGCGCCGCGCAGCGACACCCACGCACCGAAGCTGAAGCCGGCCAGCCAGAGCCCCTTGTCCGGATGTTGCGCGCGGGCCCAGGCCACCACGGCGCGCAAGTCGTCCAGCTCGCCGCGGCCATCATCGAAGCTGCCTTCGGAACTGCCGACGCCACGGAAATTGAAGCGCAGGCAGGCGATGCCGCATTCACGCAAGGCGCGCGCGGTGGTTGTCACCACCTTGTTGTGCATGCTGCCGCCTTCGGTGGGCAGCGGGTGGCAGAGCACGGCCAGCAGCGGCTGTGCCGGGGCGTCGGCGGGTTCGAAGATCGCCTCGATGCGCCCGGCCGGACCGGGAATCGCGAGGGCAGCAGGATCCAGGTTGGACATCGTCATCCGTGCATGATGCCGCAAGCGGCGCTGGGCGGCGCCCGCAGGAGGCCGAACGCACAAACGCCACCCGCAGGTGGCGCTTGCAGACAGCGGAGCGGGGCGATTACTTCTTGCTTTGCGCCACCATGTATTCCACCACGGCCTTGATCTGATCATCGGTCAGCGCCGGGTTGCCGCCCTTGGCCGGCATCATGCCAGCGGTGCCGGTGAAGCCGGTGGTGGCTTTCTTGATCAGCTCTTCCACGCCCTGGGCGGTGGCGCGTGCGCCGATGCCGGCGGCATCCAGCTTGGGTGCGCCGCCCACGCCGGCGGTATGACAGCCGGTGCAGGGGCCATTGTTGAAGATTTCGGCACCATCGGTGCGGCCATCGAACGGAACATTTGCGGTCAGCGCGGTGGCGGCGGCAGCAGCGGCGGCGGCTTGCGCGGCAGCGCCGGTGGCACCGGCATACACGGCGCCCACCGGGGCGATGCGATCCTGCAGGCGCTGCTGGGCCGCCGGATCCGTCGGGTATTGCACCTTGCCATTCAGGTGATGCGCAAACAGGATCAGCCCCACCATCACCAGGAACAGAAAGGCGATCACCATTGAGAATCGCTTCAGAAACGCCAGATCGGTCGTCCGCACAATGCACCCGCAGGAATTTGGCCATTCAGGCCGTCAGGCCCGGGATTATTCCAGAACTGACGGCACTGCGCGAGGCGGCGCGTAGTCAAGGGGGAATGAGCAGGGCGCGCCACCGCGGCATCGGGTTCGCGATTTTCGCGCAATCCCTCCCATTCAGTTTTGTTGATGCCCGGATGCAACCGGCCTAGTACGGACAGCGGGTTGACAACCTTGCTGCCGAACTGTGATAACAGTAACAATAATTCGTTCAGGTCGGCCCCGTGTGGCCGCTGCGCGACAACGGGGCGGGGACGCAACGTACACCAAGAAGACAACCGCTGGCGGGTGCGGCGGCAACGCATTTTCCTTAAGGATTCGGGGAGCTACATGAACGCCAATCAGAACGATCGCACGACGGGCAAGGCACGCCACAACCGCACCATCCAACTCGCGCCGATGACGCGTGCGGTACGCTCGGCACTGGCGACGTCGGCACTGACGCTGGCGGTCGGACTGGGCGGCAATGTCGCCGCGGCAAACCACACGCCGGTGGCCGCCCATGCGCTGCAGTTCCAGCGCGCCGCGATCGACATCGCCCCGGTCGTCGATCTGACCGTCGTGCACGACGGCCTGGCGTTCCTCGGTGGCCATGCACCGCTGGTGGCGCTGGCCATCAACCAGTACAGCACCGGCGACGTGGTGATCGACAACACTGCGGCGATCACCGAAATCCAGGCGGGCAACGCGATCGCGATCTCCGGCTACAGCAATGGCGGGCTGGTGGACATCACCAACCACGGCGGCGCCGATCTGGTTGCAACGTCCAGCGTGGGCAGCGCGATCGGCATCTACGGCTATGCCACCACCGGTGACGTCGGCATCGACAACGCCGCCGACATCCAGGCCTATTCGGCCGGTGGCCTGGCCGACGGCATCTTTGCCTCGGGCACCAATGTGTCCGTGACCAATACCGGCGCGATCGGGGCCGATGGCTACAGCTGGGCCGCCGGCATCGAGGCGCAGGCGGTCGATGTGGTGACGGTGAACAACAGCGGCGACATCACCGCCAGCGTGTATGCCAATGGCCAGGCCTTCGGCATCTACGCCACCGGCAACGACGTCACCGTGGTCAACAGCGGCAACCTGCAGGTGCAGGGCTATTACGCCACCGGCATCGAGGCGCAGTCCTACGGCGGCATCCACATCGACAATTCGGGTGCCATCTCCACCTATTCCGCCAATGGGCTGGCCACCGGCATCAATGTCACCAGCGGCGGTGAAGCCGCTGCGGTCACGGTGACCAATGCCGGCGATCTTTCGGCCGTCGGCATGTACGGCGGCACCGGGATTTCCGCGGTGTCCGGCGGGATCGGCGGCAGCGTCGATGTCGCCAACACGGGCAACATCTATGCCCAGCAGGGCAACAAGTACGGCCTGGGTGCCTATGGCATCGTCACCATGGCCGACGGCAGCTCGACGGTCACCAACAGCGGTGGGATCACCGTGGTGTCCGAAGGTGCCGGCACCGGCATTTCGTCGGTGTCGTTTGCCGGCGAGGCCAGCATCGACAACACCGGTGACGTGAACGTCACCAGCAATGCCGCGCTGACCTACACCGCCACCGGCCTGTCGGCGTTCTCGGCCAATGGTTCGGCCAGCATTGCCAATGGTGGCAATGTCACCGCCACGGCCAAGTACATCGCCACGGCGGTCGACGCCAAGGCCTTCGGCGATGTCGGTGTCGTCAACACCGGCACGGTGTACGCCAGCGGCGACAAGTACGCCTACGGCATCCGCGCGTTCTCCAGTGCGGGCGACGTGAATGTCGGCAATGCCGCCGGCGCCGATATCGGGTTCTACTCCTATGCTGGCCGCGGCTTCGGCGTGTTGGGTGTGGCCTACACCGGCAACGTGAATGTCAGCAATGCCGGCACGATCGAGGGCTATGCCTACGCGCAGGCCGCGGGCATCTTCGGCTTCGCCGGCCAGGGCAATGTCGGCATCAGCAACAGCGGCGACATCACCGTCAAGAGCGCGTCGGGGGCGGCCGTGGGCGCGTTCGCGCGGGCGGTCTATGGCGTTGCCGCGATCGACAACAGCGGTGCCGTGGATGCGTATTCGCAGCAGGGCGCGGCCTATGGCCTGTTCGCGCGCGCCGACGCCGGCATTGCCAGCGTGAGCAGCAGCGGCACGATCAAGGCCGATGGCTACCTGGCGGCCGCCGGCATCCTGGCGATGGGCTATTACGGCGCGTTCGTTTCCAATACCGGTGGCAGCATCGACGTGTTCGCCACCGGCAAGGCCATCGGCATCCAGGCCGGTGCCGTCGGCGGTGATGCGGTGGTGAGCAATGCCGCCGACATCCAGGCCATCGGCCTGGTGTCGGGTGCGGACGGCATCGTGGCCACTTCGGGCACCGGGTATGCCGCCGTGCTCAACAGCGGCGCGGTGCAGGCGCTTTCGATGCTGGGGGATACCCATGGCATCACCGCATATTCGGTTGACGGCAATGTGGTGATCGAGAACCACGGCGACGTGCTGGCCTACAGCTACGCCGGCCAGGCGATCGGCCTGTACGGCTATTCCGTCTACGGCAACACCACGATTGCCAACACCGGCACCATCTACGCCGCGTCCTACCTTGGCCTGGCCGATGCCATCTTCGCCTCCGGCAACGATGTGGTCGTGGCCAATACCGGTGCGCTGACCGCTGTCGGCGACAACTGGGCGGCCGGCATCGAAGCGCAGGGCGCCAACGCGACGCTGGTGTCCAACGGCGGCGACATCACGGCCACGGCGGCCATGTTCGGCCAGATCGTGTATGCAGGCTCGACGGTCGCCAGTGCCGATGGCGGCACCGCCTTCGGGATCTACGCCACGGCCGGTGCCGGCGGCGCGCAGGTGGTCAACAGTGGCAACCTGACGGTGAACGGCGGCTATGCCACCGGCATTTTCGTGCAGTCCTACGGCGACATCCTGATTTCCAACAGCGGCAACATTGATGTCGGCGTGGGCCTGCATCAGTACGACCTCGGCGGCGGCTACACCCTGTACTACGGCACCCAGGTGGCCACCGGCATCTCCGCCACCAGCAATGGCGAGGCGGCAGCCGTGCAGGTGAGCAATACCGGCGACATCACGGCCAACGGCACGTTCGGCGCCTACGGCATTTCCGCGGTGTCCAGTGGTCTTGGTGGCACGGTGACGGCCGTCAATGGCGGCAACATCGTGGCCAACCAGGCCAACAAGTACGGTGTCGGCGTGTATGGCGTGTTTGCTTCGGCCGACGGCGACAGCAGCATTGGCAACAGTGGCACCATCACCGCAACGTCGGCGGGTGCCGCCACCGGCGTCGCGGCCTTGTCGTTTGCCGGGGATGCGCTGGTGGTCAACTCCGGCGACATCCATGCCAACTCCACGGCCATGCTCTATTACGGTGCAACCGGGGTGGTGGCCTTCGCCGGCAACGGCACCGCCGTGGTCAGCAATTCCGGCACCATCACCGCACAGGCGGATGCCATCGCGGCGGCCACGGCCCACGGCGTGGACGCGCAGGGCCAGCAGGGTGCCACCGTCTACAACAGCGGTTCGATCTATGCCAACAGCAAATACCGTGCGTATGGCGTGTTCGCATCGTCGGCAGCCGGCGATGTGGCGGTGAAGAATGCCGCCGCGGGCGATATCGGGTTCTACTCGTTCGCCGGCCGCGGATTCGGCGTACTGGGTGTGTCCTACCTGGGTGATGTCGGGGTCGTGAATGCCGGCACCATCAGCGGTTATGCCTATGGTCAGGCCTCGGGCGTGTTCGCATTTGCGGCGGAGGGTGATGCGGGGGTGAGCAATGCCGGCCATATCACCGTGCAAAGCGGCAACAATACGGCGGTAGGCGTCTTCGCCCGTGCCGATTACGGCACGGCCACGGTGGTCAACAGCGGCGATATCACGGCCACGTCCGGCGGTGCTTTCTATCCGGGCACGAACGCGTTCGGCGTCCTGGCCCGTGGCGATTACGCACAAGTAGGCAACAGCGGCAGCATCAACGCCATCGGCTACTACACGGCAACCGGCATCGCCGCGCGCTCGTACTACGGCACCATTGTCAGCACCTCCGCCAGCAGCAAGATCAAGGCGAACGCGTTGCTGGCGGCGGTGGGCATCGATGCGCGCGCCGATCTGGGCAATGTCGCCGTCAGCAACGGTGGCAGCATCCTTGCCACTTCGGCCGGAACCTCCATCGGGATTGCCGCCAACGCGCGCGGCAACATCGTCGTCAACAACACCGCAAGTGGCAACATCAATGCCACCCAGGGGGCGTTGGCGGCGGGTATCCAGGTGAACAGCAGCACCGGCAGCTCGACGGTCAACAACGCCGGCGTGATCCACGCCGGTGGTGCCGCCTTGTCGGTCGGCGTGAAGTTCGACGGTGTCGCGGGCAGCAACGTGTTGAACAACCTCGCCGGCGGCAAGATCAGCGCGGACGGTGCGGATGGCGCTGCGTTCGCCGTGTACGGCGGCGCCGGCAACGAAACCATCAACAACAGCGGGCGCATTCTTGGTGCGGTCTGGCTGGGTGCCGGGGTGGACACGTTCAACAACCTCGCCGGTGGCGTGTGGGATCTGCAAGGCACCACCCACTCCGATTTCGGCGCTGGCGACGACGTGCTCACCAACGCGGTGGGTGGCACCATCACCATCGGTACCGGCAAGGTGGAGATGGGTGCCGGTGACGACCGGCTGATCAACGCGGGCACTATCACCATCGGCAACGGTGGCGTGATCAGCTTCGGTGACGGCAACGACAGCGCCAACAACGGTGGTCTGATCAGCCTGACCGGCGGCAGCATCCAGATGGGGGCCGGCAGCAATGTCTTCACCAACGGCGGCACCATCGTCAGCATCGGCAGCGGCAACAGCATCAACGTCGGCGCAGCGGGAACCTTCACCAGCGGCGGGTTGCTGAACTTCGTCAACGGCGCCACCACCGACAAGCTGGCCATCACCGGTACCTTTGCCGGTACCGGCAACCTGAATCTCGACTTCAATCTGGTCAACGCCACGGTGGATCAGCTGACGGTGACCGGCAGCATGGCCAGCAGCGCGGTGCAGAAGGTGAACGTCGCGTTCCCGGGCATGCCGCAAACGGCACACACCTCGGCCGTGTTCGCCACGGTCAGCGGCACGTCGGTCGCAGGCAACTTCGTGGCCGGCCAGATGATCGGCTACAACTACGCGGCCAACTTCCTGGATGTCGGCCTCACCGTCAGCAGCGTGATCGACACCAGCAATGTCACCGCGGACAAGTTCTCGATCAATGTCGATGTCAATGGCCTGAACGACACCGGCACCCTGGCGGCTTCGGCGGCTTCGGGCGCGGCCGGGGTGATGAACACGCAGATGGGTACCTTCCGTCAGCGTCTGGGCGTGAATCCGTACGGAGACCCGGGCAAGGTGCTGAGCGCCTTCGTGCGGGGCTACACCGATCAGGGCGACATGAAGCCCGGCCATTTCGCGGCCAACTTCGGCCAGGGCGGTCACTTCAATTACCGCCAGGCCAGCTGGGGTCGTGAAATCGGCGTCAATGCCAACCTGTTCGAGAACCTGCACGCCGGCCTGGTGTTGGGCAATGCCGACAGCCGCCAGCGCTTGACCGATGGTGGCGTGGGCGAAAACCGCTTGAGTGGTGCCACGGTCGGCGGCTATCTGACCTGGTACGTGCCGAACAGCTTCTATGTCGATTTCAACGCCCGCAAGATGGGTGCCGACATCCGCTCGACCTCGGCTGCCGGGGTGTTGACCAGCTATTCCAACACCACGGCCTACAGCCTGGAAGCGGGTTATGAATGGAATCTGGGCACCTTCAATCTGGTGCCGCAGCTGCAGTACACGCACACCAAGGTGGACAACCTGAAGAATTTCTTCGGTGATCGCGTCAACTTCGAAGCACACGGCGGCACGTTTACCCGTACGCGTCTGGGCCTGGAGTTGAACAAGACCTTCCAGGTGGGCGATGTGCGCTGGACGCCGTACGGTTCGTTGAACGCGGTGCGCGACAGCAACGGCAAGAGCACCTACACCGTGGGCAATTTCTTCGGCAACACCGAAATCCGCGGCACCAGCGCCATGGCGGAATTGGGTCTGGGCATGCAGAAGGGTGGTTTCGGCTTCAACATCGGCGCCAACTGGGCCGATGGCGGCGCGTACAAGAGCTTCGTGGGTGGCCAGGCCAGCGTGCGCTTCTCCTGGTAACGCTTCAAGCCCGGGCCTGGCAGTCTGCCGGGCCCGGGGTTCGATACCCGTTTCGTGGATGACAAGTGGCTAACGAAAACAATCCGAATGCAACAACCGTGCAATCCAGCCAGGACATGCCTGAGCTGGACACCGGCCTGGATGCGCTGACGTCTGAAGCCGCCGCACCCGCGGCGGCGGCTGGCGCAAGTACCGCCGCCGGCGCACAGGCGCAGGCCCCGCGTGACATCACCCAGCTGAAGGTCGAAAAAACCTGTTCGCGCGGGCTGGCCGGCTGGCTGGGCCAGCACCGGCTGTCGCTGGCCATCACCTCCTACCAGACCGGTCGCATCTATCTGGTCGGCAGCGACCAGCAGGGCCGGGTGTCGTTCTTCGAACGCATCTTCGAGCGTGCGATGGGGGTGGTGGGCAATGCCCAGCGCATCTATCTGGGCGGGCTGTACCAGCTGTGGCGGTTCGAGAACGTGCTGCGCAGCAACGAGGTCATCCACGGCCAGTTCGACAAGTGCTACGTGCCGCGCAACGCGCAGACCATCGGTGACCTGGACATCCACGAACTAGGCATCCGCAGCAACGGCAAGGTGGTGTTCGTCAACACCAAGTATTCCTGCCTGGCCGAGCTCAGCCAGACCCACAGTTTCAAGGCGATCTGGAAGCCGAAGTTCATCAGCAAGTTGGCGCCGGAAGATCGCTGTCACCTCAACGGCCTGGCAATGGTGGATGGTGAACCGAAGTACGTCACCGCGGTGTGCAAGAGCGACAGCGTGGACGGTTGGCGCGAGCGCCGCCGCGACGGCGGCGTGGTGATCGACGTGCAGACCGACGAAATCGTCTGCGAAGGCCTGTCGATGCCGCACTCGCCGCGCTGGCACAACGGCAAGCTGTGGCTGCTCAACGCCGGTACCGGCCAGCTGGGTTGGGTGGATTTCGAGAACAAGGCGTTCGTGCCGCACGCCTTCGTGCCCGGCTTCGCGCGTGGCCTGTCGATCATCGGCAACGTCGCCGCGGTGGGCCTGTCGAAGCCGCGCAACCAGCGCTTCGAGGGTTTGCAGCTGGATGACGAGTTGAAGCAGCGCGATGCCGAGCCGTGGTGCGGTGTGCAGATCATTTCGCTGGTCAACGGCGACGTGCTGAACTGGATCCGCTTCGACGGCGACATGGGCGAGATCTTCGACATCGCGTTCCTGCCGAACGTGAAGCATCCGATGATGATCGGCCTGCGCACGGCCGAGATCCGCGACCTGATCACCTTCGAATCCGACCTGCCGGTGGAGGCACCCGTCGCATGATGCGAATCCTTGCCGCGGCTGTCGCCCTGACCGGCCTGCTGTCTGTTCCCGGCGTTCATGCGCAGGCCAGGAAACCTGCAGCCCCGGTCGCTCCGGCCGCCACGGCAAGCACGCAGGATCCCGCCGCCGAGGCCTTCAGGCAGTGGGACAGGAACGGCGATGGCCAGTTGTCGCTGGTGGAGTTTCGTGCCGGCTGGCAGCAGGCGCAGGCCGCCGCCCAGGTGCAGATGCAGTTGCGACGCCAGTTTTCCAGCCTCGATGCGAACCATGACGGGGCCATCGATGCCAGTGAATACGGCAACCTGGTGCTGATCAGGAATGCCGGCAAGCATGCGCCGCCCCTGGCCCGCTTCGATGCCAATGCGGATGGCAAGCTCCAGTTCGGCGAATACGTGAAACTGGTGGAAACCCTGGCCCCGCAACAGGCCAGCAACGGGCCCGGCAAGTGAACGTGACATTTCATCCGGTCTGGCAACAGGTGACGCCGGCATTGGCGCAGGAACTGATCGCGTTCTGGAAGGAACACAATGCGATCGGCGATGACGCCACCGCTCAGGCCCGCACCGAACAGGTGGTGGGTGTGGCCCGCGATGACGCCGGCCAGCTGTGCGGGGTAGCCACCGCCATGATCAAGGTGCTGCCGCGGTTGCGCCAGCCGATGTACTACTACCGCCAGTTCTTTTCCAGGGCGCTGCGCGGCCAGCATCAGGAGCTGGCCTTCTATCAGCGCTGCAAGGCGATCCTGCAAGAGCACAACCAGGCACTTGCCCAGCCCGAGAGTCTGGGCATCCTGCTGGAAATCGAGAACGCCAAGATCGCCAGCGCCTATACCCAGGCCATCGTCCCGGGGTTCGACGCGGTGTTCATCGGCTACTCGCCGCGCGGCCTGCAATTGCGGGTGTCCTATTTCGAAGATGCAACATTGCTGACGCCTGCACCCATCCGGATGCAGGCGTTGCCAGGCGGGCGTGCTGCCACCCGCTGAAAATTGACCCAACCCCGGCACGGCAACAGCCGGATCTGATTACCACGGAGAACGCGCCATGAAAGTGCAAGCCAGTCTGCTGTCTCTCGCCATTGCGTCCACCCTGGCCGTTGCTGCGGCTCCGGCGGATGCAGCGGTCTCTCTCAAGTCGGCGGCCATTGCCCGTGCCGACGTGCTGGTGGGCGGCAACGCCACCTTGCTGCGTCGCGCGCCGGCGGATGTGCTGGTGGCGCGTGATGCCGTGGTCGATGCCAATGGCACCGAGCATGTGCGCTACAACCGCAGCTGGAACGGCATGCCGGTGATCGGCGGCGATTTCGTGGTGCATGCCCGCAACGGCAAGCTGTCCGGTGTCAGCCAGACCCTGACCAGCGCCCAGCGCCCGGCCCTGCGCGCCCTGTTCAGCAAGGATCAGGCGATCGTCGAAGCCGGTGCCCGTTTCGGCACCCAGTTCATCGGTGCACCGACCGCGCGGTCGGTGGTCTATGCCCGCAACACCACGCCGGTGCTGGCGCATGAAGTCGTGTTCAACGGCATCAAGGCCGATCAGACCCCGACCGAAATGCACTACTTCGTCGATGCCCGCAGCGGCAAGATCCTGGAGCAGTGGGATGGCATCGAAACCGCCAAGCCGGGCCCCGGCGGCGGCAATACCGGCATCTGCACCGCCGCGGTGGGCGTGGGCAAGAGCCTGACCCTGGGCAACGTGCCGCTGAATACCTCGTTGTGCAGCGGCAGCTACCGCATGGTGGATGCCACCCGCGGTGGCGGTGCCACCCACAACATGGCGATGAAGACCACCGGCATGGGTACCGTGTTCTCCGGCAGCACCAATATCTGGGGCGACAACCTGGTCACCAATTCGCAGACCGTGGCGGCGGATGCCCACTACGGCATTTCGATGACCTGGGATTATTTCAAGACCGTGCACAGCCGCAACGGCATCGACGGCAATGGCACCGGTGCCGTGACCCGCGTGCACTACGGTCGCAACTACCAGAACGCCTTCTGGAGCGATAGCTGCTACTGCATGACCTTCGGTGATGGCGACAACGGCGCGACCATCTATCCGTTGGTGGCGATCGACGTGGCCGGCCATGAAATGTCGCACGGCGTGACCAGCCGTACGGCCGCACTGGTGTACAGCGGGGAATCCGGCGGCTTGAACGAAGCCAATTCCGACATTTTCGGCACCATGGTGGAGTACTACGCCGCCAGCCCCGCCGACCCGGCCGACTACGTGATGGGCGAGAAGCTGTTCCCGAACAATGCCGACATGAAGCAGGCGATCCGTTGGATGTTCAAGCCCAGCCTGGACAAGCGTTCACCGGATTGCTATTCCTCGTCGCTGGGCACCCTGGACGTGCATTACAGCTCGGGCGTGGCCAACCACTTCTATTACCTGCTGGCGGAAGGCGCGGTGGTGCCGAGCGGCTTCGGTGCCGGCAGCTGGGCCAACCTGACCCCGGCCAGCCTGGTCTGCAATGGCAATACCGCCCTGACCGGCATCGGCCGCGACAAGGCCGGCAAGATCTGGTATCGCGCACTGACCGTGTACATGACCTCCAGCACCAACTACGCGGCGGCCCGCACCGCCACCTTGAATGCTGCTGCAGACCTGTACGGCAACGGTTCGGTGCCGTACAACGCGGTGGCCGCCGCATGGAGCGCCGTCAGCGTCAACTGATCGGCACCTGCGTGCAACCCGGACGGCCCGCGCAAGCGGGCCGTCTGCATGTCATGGCCATGTTCTCAAGACGGGTCTTAAGCAAGCCGAAAGTTTCGCCCGGTAGACTGGCGGCCCTCTTCCGAAGTCCGGGTTTCGCATGCGTCGGTTTGCCGCAGTCTTCGCCTTGTCCACGCTTTTGGCGCTGCTGGCCGCCTGCGGCACCGCCAACGACGCCGCGCCGGTGGAAGCCACTCCCAAGGCCGATGCCCAGGGCCGGATCCGCCTGAGCGCGGCGCAGGTGGCCAATCTGGGTCTCCGGAGCGTACCGGCGCAGGCCGCCACGACTGCGCCGCTGACCGGTTTGCCGGCCGAGGTCACGGTGCCGCTGGCGTCCAGTGCGCAGGTGACGATGCCGTATGCCGGCGTGGTGACACGGGTGTTGGTGGATGAGGGCGAAACCGTGCACCGCGGCCAGCCGATGCTGCGGCTGCAAAGCCGGGAGTTGATCGCGGTGCAGGCCGATCTGATGCGGGCGCAGGCCGCGTCCGCGCTGGCGATGCAGCAGGCACGGCGGGATGTGCTGCTGGAAAAGGAAGGATTGATCCCCGCCGCGCGCGTGCAGGCAAGCCGGGCGCAAGCCCAGGCGGCCAGCGCCAGCGTGCAGCAGGCGGTCGCCTCGCTGGCGCAGCTGCGGCCCAGCGGCGGCGCGGCGGGTGAGTTTGAATTGCTGGCCCCGCAGGCCGGTCGCGTGCTGCATCGACAGGTGAAGCCGGGGCAGGCGCTGGAAGCGCTGGCACCGGCGTTCACGCTGGCCGCCGACGACCACCTGGACCTGGAATTCGCGGTGCCGGTGGAACAGGCAAAACGATTGCAGGTGGGCCAGCAGGTCACCCTGCCCGGTGGCGCGCAGGCCACGGTTGCGGCCGTGGGCGGCGATGCCGACGCTGGCGCGCAGAGCCTGCGCGTGCGTGCGCAGCTGGCGGCCGGCAGCGGGTTGTTGCCGGGCCAGCAACTGGATGTGACCTTGCAGCTGCCGGTGCCGGCGGGCGCGGTGACGGTGCCGGCCGGGGCCTTGTTGCAGGACGGCGACGGCCACCTGCTGTTCGTGCGCGAAGGCGATGCCTGGCACGCACTGAAGGTGCGCCAGCTGGGCGGCGACGGCCGCAATGTGGTGGTGCTGGGCACGGGCTTGCACGTTGGCATGCCGGTGGTCACGGCGGGTGCCAGCCTGCTGAACACCATGACGGCGGCGGAGTAAACCCATGCTGTCACGTCTGGTGGCGTTCTCCCTGCGTCAGCGTCTGCTGGTACTGCTGGCGGTATTGGCGCTCGGGGCGTTCGGTCTGCGCGCCTATCTGCAATTGCCGATCGACGCCTATCCCAATATCGCGCCCACCCAGGTCAAGCTGATCCTGAGGGCCCCCGGCATGACGCCGGAAGAGGTGGAAAGCCGGGTCATCACACCGCTGGAAATGGAATTGCTGGGTGTGCCGGACGCGGTGATGCTGCGCTCGGTGGCCAAATATGCCATCGCCGACATCACCCTGGATTTCAAGGAAGGCACCGACATCTACTGGGCGCGGCAGCAGGTCAACGAACGCTTCGCCAATGTCGCCGGCGTGCTGCCGGCGGATATCAGTGGCGGCCTGGCGCCGATCTCCACGCCGCTGTCCGACGTGTTCATGTTCACCATCGAAGGCGGCGGACTGAACCTGCAGGAAAAACGCAGCCTGCTGGACTGGACCATCCGCCCGGCTTTGCGCACGGTGCCCGGAGTAGCCGACGTCAACGTGCTGGGCGGGCAGGCGCGCGCGTTCGTGGTGGTGCCCGACCGCGCCCGCCTGCTGGCCAACGGCCTGCAACTGCGGGACGTGGCGGCGGTGCTGGAACGCAACAATCGCAACGACGGTGCAGGCCGGTTGCAGGCCGGCGAGAACGCGCTGATTGTGCGGGTGGAAGGCGCGTTGAAAACAGCGGATGCCATCGGCAACGTGGTGCTCAAGGCCGGCATGCCGCCGGTGCGCGTACGCGATGTGGCGCAGGTGCGCACCGAATCGATGACCCGCTATGGCGCGGTGACCCGTGATGGCCGGGGTGAAGCGGTGGAAGGCATCGTGGTGGCATTGCGCGGGGCCGATGCCTCGCAACTGGTGCATGCCACCGAAGCGCGACTGGCGGAGCTGCAACCCAGCCTGCCGCCGGGTGTGCGCATCGTGCCGTTCTACAACCGCAGCAGCCTGATCGAGCGCGCGGTGGCCACGGTGCGTTCGGCGTTGCTGGAGGCCACCGCACTGGTGGTGATCCTGCTGCTGCTGTTCCTCGGTGAATTGCGCGCCGCGCTGGTGGTGAGCTTGCTGCTGCCGCTGGCGGCCTTGTTCACCTTCCTGCTGATGCAGCTGACCGGCCAGAGCGCCAACCTGATGAGCCTGGGCGGCCTGGCCATCGCCATCGGCCTGCTGGTGGATGCGGCCGTGGTGGTGGTGGAAAACGTGGTGACGCGCTTGCAACCGGATGCACGCGGCGCGCATCTGCCGCGCCTGCACCGGGTGTTTGATGCCACCCGCGAAGTGGCCACGCCGGTGGCGGCGGGCATGCTGGTCATCGCGCTGACCTTCCTGCCGCTGCTCACCCTGGAAGGGCTGGAAGGCAAGCTGTTCGCGCCGGTGGCATTGACCATTGTGTTCGCGCTGGGCGCATCGCTGCTGCTGTCGCTGACCTTCGTGCCGGTGCTGGCCTCGCTGCTGCTCAAGTCCCATGCCCACCGCACGCCGTGGCTGATGCGGCAGGTGGACCGCCTGTACCGACCCTTGCTTGATGGCGTGCTGGCGCGGCCGGCGCGGGCACTGGTCGTGGCGGCGGTGGCACTGGTGCTGGGCGGGGTGGCCTATCTGGGCGTGGGCAAGAGCTTCATGCCGACCATGGATGAGGGCGACATCCTGGTGCAGATCACCAAGTCGCCGGCGATTTCGCTGCAACGCTCGGCCGAACTCGATCTGGCCGTGGAGCGCGCGCTCAAGGCGCAGGTGCCCGAGGTCGAGCATGTCATCGCGCGATTGGGGTCGGACGAATTGGGGCTGGATCCGATGGGCCTGAACGAAACCGACATGTTCCTGCAGCTCCAGCCCAAGACGCAGTGGCGCAAGCCCGACAAGGCCTGGCTGGCGGAAGAGATCCGCAAGGTGCTGCACGGCTTCCCCGGCATGGACATCGGCTTCACCCAACCGATCGAAATGCGCGTTTCGGAAATGCTCACCGGCAGCCGCGGCGACCTGGCCATCAAGATTTTCGGCCCCGACCTCGCCACCCTGGGCGCACTGGCACAGCACACCGCGACGACCTTGAAAGCGGTGCGCGGTGCGCAGGACATCCTCACCCAGACCACCGAAGGCGTGGACTATCTGCAGGTGGTGATCGACCCGGTGGCCGCCGGCCGCAACGGGTTGGCGGTGGCCGACGTGCAGGACGAACTGCGCGCACAGATCGACGGCATCGGTGCCGGTACCGTGATCGAGCCGGGCAAGCGCACGCCCATCCTGGTGCGGGGCGGCGATGAAGTGCGCATGTCGGAAGCGCGCTTCCGCACCCTGCGCGTGGCGTTGCCGGACGGCAGCGACATCCCGCTGGCCGCCATCGCCACCCTCAAGGCCGGCAACGGGCCGGTGAAAGTGGGGCGCGAACAGGGCTCGCGTTACGCACTGGTGCAGGCCAATGTGGATGGCCGCGACCTGGTGGGCTTCGTGGATGATGCCAAGGCCGCGATCGCGCAGGCGGTGAAGTTGCCGCCGGGGTATCACATGCAGTTGGGCGGCCAGTTCGAGAACCAGCAGCGGGCGGCGGCGCGGCTGGGGCTGGTGGTGCCGGTGGCGCTGGCGGTGATCTTCCTGGTGCTGTTCATGACCTTCGGTTCGCTGCGGCAAGCGCTGCTGATCCTGGGCAATGTGCCGTTCGCGCTGGTCGGCGGCGTGCTGGCGCTGTGGCTGACCGGCGACTATCTGTCGGTGCCGGCGTCGGTGGGCTTCATCGCCCTGCTCGGCATCGCCGTGCTCAACGGGCTGGTGCTGGTGACCTGCTTCAACCAATTGCACGACACCGGCCTGCCGATCGCCGAGGTGGTGCGGCGTGGCGCGTTGCAGCGGGTGCGGCCGGTGCTGATGACCGCCAGCATCACCGCGCTGGGACTGGTGCCGCTGCTGCTGGCCAGCGGGCCGGGTTCGGAGATCCAGCGTCCGCTGGCGATCGTGGTGATCGGCGGGCTGGTGAGCTCCACCGCGCTGACCTTGTTGCTGTTGCCGATCCTGTACCAACGCTTCGGCATCGAGTCGGCGAAGGAGGCCGCATGAGCGAATACGTCCGCTTGAGTCTGGTGTTCCCGCCGCGGCTGGAAGCGGCCGTGAGCGAAGCCCTGGTGGCCGAAGCCGGCCTGCCCGGCTTCACCGTGTTGCATGCGGAAGGGCATTCCAGCGATTTCGAACACGCTTCCGCCGCCGAACAGGTGCGTGGCCGGGTGCAGCGCCGCATGGTGTGGATGCTGTTGCCGCGCCCGCAAGTGGAGGCGGTGCTGGCGGTGCTGCGCGAGCAGGTGGATGGCAAGGACGTGCGCTGGTGGCTGGAGCCGGTACTGGCGATGGGGAAGCTGGGATGAAGGGATTGCTTGCAGCGGCATTGGCCGTGGCCAGCGTGGGCGCGCAGGCACAGCAGTGGCTGCCCCCGCACACCGTGGTGCATGACGCGATCGACGCCCAGCCGGACGTTATTGCCGCGCGTGCGCGGGTGGACGCGGCGCGCGCGCAGGCCGGCGCGCTGGCGGCGGGGCCGCACGAGTTCGTGCTGGGTGCGGTGGCCCAGCGTCGCACGACGGACGAGTTGGGGGGCCGGCAGCGCTTCAACGAATCCGAATTCACCTTGAGCCGCGCCATTCGCCTGCCCGGCAAGGCCGCGCTGGATCGCCGCATCGGCGCAGTGGGCATCGATGCCGCCGAGCTGCGGCTGGATGATGCCCGCCACCAGGGCGCGCGGCGCATGCTGGGCGACTGGATGGACTGGTTGCGGGCCGCCGAACACTTGCGCACGGCGGAAGCGGAATTTCGCTTGCTGGACAGCGAACGCAACGGCCTGGCGAAGCGGGTGGCATTGGGTGATTCCGCACGCAAGGATCTGGATCTGCTGGACGTCGAACGCGCCCAGGCCCGCGCGCGTCTGCTGGCCGCGCAGGCGGCCCTGCATTCGACCCGCGAGGCCATGCACAGCGATTTTCCCGGCCTGCCGATTCCCGCCACTGCACCGGCGGTGGATCCGCCGCTGGATCTGCCGGAGACGCCACAGGTGTGGATCGATCGCATCATCGCGCGCAGCCACGAGATCGGCGCACTGGCCGCCGATGCCGAGCAGGCCGACGTGCGCGCCGCGCGCGCCCGCGCCGAGCGTATCGCCGACCCCACCCTGGGGTTCCGTCGCCTCAACGAGCGTGGCGGTGCCGAATCGGTGAATGGCCTGGTTTTCAGCCTGCCGTTGGGCGGACGGGCGCGCAACGCCACCGCGCAGGCCGAAAGCGCCAAGGCCGCCGCCTTGCATGGTGATGCCGCCGCCATGCGTCGCGACATCACCCGCGAAGCCGTGGTCACCGTCACCGCCGCCGGCACGTTGGCCGAACAATGGCAGGCCCAGCGCGCCGCGCTCGATGCCAGCGCGGCTGCGCTGAAACGGGTCAAGCGCGGTTGGGAGTTGGGCGAGGTGGCGGTAGCGGAATGGCTGCTGGTGCAGCGCCAGCACGGCCAGATCGCGGCCGCCGAAGCCGACGCCCGCGCCAGTGCCGAACAGGCCCGCCTGCGCGTGCTGGTGGACGCCCACGACATCTGGCACGACGAATGAGCGCGCAGCGGTAATACTGCATGTCGTATTGACGTCCTTTCTAAAGCACAATATCTTGTGGTTGTCGGTACTTCAGCAGGTGCGATCGCCGCTGGAGTTGAAAAGGGAATCCGGTGCGAATCCGGAACTGCCCCGCAGCGGTAAGTGGAAACGAACGGCTTCAATGGCACTGGGGGCGACCCCGGGAAGCGAAGCCCGGTAGGCGAGGGAAACCTCACGTCCACGAGTCCGAAGACCTGCCGACACACCGGGCGTGCCGGTCGCAGGGGCTGCGACAGCCATGGGCCAGCATGCCGGTGCGGGTGGCCGCTTCGAGGGGAAGCGCGTCGCGTGCCGGGCCGGCGTGCCCGGGCGTGCGCGTGTTCCCGCGAGCCCCATCCCTTGGCCCTGCGCGCGGGAGCAGGTTTTCGGTCAAGGAGCCGCCGGGCGTTCGTGCCGGGCCGGCTTCCCTGCGGGGAACGCACATGCTGCAAACCATCATCAAACGCGACGGCCACGTCGAGCCATTCACGCCGTCCAAACTCAACCAATGGGGCCAGTGGGCCGCCGCCGCGCTGGGCGATGCGGTGGATTGGCCATCGGCGGTGCTGGACACCGTGTCGGCCATGCCCGACACCGCCAGTTCGCGCGAGCTGCAACAACAACTCATCCGCACCTGCCTGAACTACGATAGCTGGTCGTACAACCGCATGGCCGGGCGGCTGTATGCCACCCTGATCCGCAAGGATCTGTATCGCCACGACCGCCCCACGGTGCTGGCCCTGCACCGCAAATTGCAGGCGCTGGGCTATATGGAAGTGCTGGATTATTCGGATGCCGAATACGCGCAGGTCGAGGCGCTGATCGACCACGAGCGCGACTTCAGTTACGCGCACTACCAGCTGCACACCCACCTGACCAAATACGCGATTGCCGACCGCGTGGCCGGCGTGCAATTCGAATCGCCGCAATTCATCTACATGCGGATGGCGATGGCATTGGCGGTGGACCTGCCGCGTGAGCGCCGCATGCACGACGTGGCCTGCTTCTACGAGCATCTCTCCTGCAACCGCATCAACGCGCCCACCCCCAACCACGTCAACCTGGGCACGCCCCTGCGCGGCTATGCCAGCTGCTGCCTGTACACGGTGGCCGACAACGCGCGCTCGATCGCGGTGGGCAACCACATCGCCAACACCATGACCTACATGAGCGCCGGCATCGGCGCGCATCTGCAAACACGCTCGGTGAACGACCCGGTACGCGGTGGCGTCATTCGCCATCAAGGCAAATTGCCTTACTACCGCGCGCTGGTGGCGGAGGTGAAATCCAATTTGCAGAACGGCCGCGGCGGCGCGTGCACCACCTATTTCCCGATTTTCGACCCGGAAGTGGACGTGCTGCTGCGGTTGAAAAACCCGATGTCCACCGAGGACAAGAAAATCCGCGGCATGGATTACAGCTGGGGCGGCAACCGCTTCTTTGCGCGCAAGGTGGCCCGCAACGAAGACATCTTCCTGTTCAACTGCCACACCGCACCGGACTTGCAGGCGGCGTTGTACAGCGCGGACGAAGCCGAATTCGAGCGCCTGTATGCACGCTACGAGCAAGACCCGGGCTTCGAAAAAAAGTGGGTCAATGCCCGCGAGCTGCTGATCACGGCCAGCAACGAATGGAACGAAACCGGTCGCGTCTACGAGCACAACATCGCCGAGATGAACCGGCACACGCCGTTCCTGGACGTGATCTACAGCTCCAACCTGTGCGCCGAAATCGCGCTGCCCACCAAGCCGTTCCAGCACGTCACCGACCTGTACTCCGACGATGGCGAGGCCGGCGAAGTGGCCACCTGCAATCTGGCCGGCATCTGCGTGGACAACATCGCGTCCGAGGCGCAATACGCGGAAGTGGCCTATTACGCGCTGTTGATGATCGACAAGTGCATCCACCTGGCGCACTACGAGCTGCCGCAGGTAGGCGTGACCTCACGCAATCGCCTCAATGCCGGCGTCGGCATCCTCGGGCTGGCACACCTGATGGCCCGGCAGGGCCAGCGCTACACCGATGCCGAGGGCAAGCAGTTCATTCACGCAGTGGCCGAACGCCACTACTACCACCTGCTGCGCGCCAGCCTGCAGCTGGGCAAGGAGCTGGGCAATGCGCCGTGGATGCACAAGACGCGCTGGCCGCAAGGCTGGCTACCCAGCGATACCAGCAACCGCAATGTCGAACAGATCGCGCCGTTCCAGGCCCGTTACGACTGGGAAGCGCTGCGCGCCGAGATCATCGCCAACGGCGGCATTCGCAATTCGGTGCTGGTGGCGCATATGCCCACCGAAACCTCAGCCAATGCATCGGGCACCACCAATGGCCTGTACCCGGTGCGTGAGCTCAGCCTGATCAAGACCGACAACCAGCGCGTGAATTACTGGGCAGCACCCGATGGCGACCGCTTGGGGGCGGCCTATCAATCGGCGTGGGACATCCCAGCCAAAGATATGACGGAGCTATATGCCATCGTGCAGAAGTGGACCGACCAAGGCATCTCTGCGGATTTTTATCGCAAGGTCATTGGGGATGCCTCGATTGCCTCGTCCGAATTGATCACCGATTACCTGTATCGGGTGAAGTTGGGCTTGAAGTCGAAGTACTACATGAACCAGAAAACCTCGGCCGGCATGCGCCAGCTGGAGCTGGCCATCCCCAAGGCCACGCCCGAGGCATTGGCGGCGGCGAGTCTGGCGGACGCGGACGACACCTGCGAAGCCTGCACGCTCTGAACCGTGCAGCACACACGCACTTTTTCTGGAACATCGACATGACCGACACCGTTTTCAACTACACCAAGACCGACTATCAGAAACCCTTGCTGCTGCTGGGCCAGCGGCCTGGCCTGTTCGACACCGTGAACCGCCACTACCAGGCGATCTGGGCGCTGTACAAGGCACAAAAATCGCTGGACTGGGACGAGAACGAATTCGACTACTCCTCCTGCAATGCCGATTTCAAATCCTGCTCGCGCAGCACCTACGACATGATGATCAAGACCCTGGCCTGGCAGTGGGAGGCCGATTCGGTGGCCTCGCGCGCGATCGCGCCGGTGCTGGCCCCGTTCATCACCTCCAGCGAGCTGTGGGCCTGCTGGCAGCGCATTTCCGACAATGAAGTGGTGCATGCGGCCACCTATTCGGAAATCGTGCGCAATTCCTTCGATGACCCCTCTGTCATCCTGGAAGAAATCCTGCGCGTGCAGCAGGCGCACGACCGCCTGCAGGAGGTGGCCAAGGCCTTCGCCGCCGGTTACGACGCCTCGCACCGCTATGCGCTGGGACAGTTGCCCAACGACCAGACCACCTACAACGCGGTGTTCATGACCATCGTGGCGTTGTTCTGCATGGAGCGCATCCAGTTCCTCGCCAGCTTCGCGGTGACCTTCGCCATCTGCGACACGGGCCTGTTCCAGCCCATCGGCAAGGCCATCCAGAAGATCGCGCAGGATGAACTGGAAATCCACGCCGAGCTGGACCGCGCGGTGCTGCTCAACGAATTGCAGACCGCGCGCGGGCAGGCGGCATTCGCGCAATGCCATGCGCAGATCGAGGCGATGATCGAGGAAGTGATCGACAGCGAGCTGCGCTGGATCGACTACCTGTTTTCCGAGGGTCGCGAGCTGGTGGGCGTGACTGCCGAACGGCTGTCCGCGTGGACCTTGTACTGCGCCAAGGACGTGTACCAGACGCTGGGCCTGGCCACTGAAAAATACGCGCTGCCGCAGGCCAACCCGCTGCGGTTCATGGAGAAGTGGCTGAACATCAGCAAGACCCAGGCCTCACCGCAGGAACAGGACATCGCCGCCTACAAGGTCGGGGTGATGCGCCGCGACGATGCCGACGTGACGTTCGACGCCGACTTCTGATCCGCCACTTCAACGACGAGGAGCACACGATGCACGTGATCATCTACGGCAAGGACGGCTGCGCGGAATGCGACAAGAGCAAGCTGCTGTGCCAGATGCAATCGCTGGCCTTCACCTGCCACACGGTGGGCCGGGACATCAGCGTGGACGAACTGCATGCGAAGGTCGGCACGCCGGTGCGCAGCCTGCCGCAGATCTTCATCCAGCGCGAAGGCAGCATTGCCTATGTGGGCGATTACGCCGCGCTGCGGCGACAGTTGCTGGCGTGCAACTGAAGGCGCGCGTGCGGACGCGAATCACTCCCCCGGGGTGGCGCGTGGCCGCCTACAATGTTCACTGACGGCCGCGGCAGCGGGCAAGAACGGACAGGGCGATGCAACAGGAACACCACCACCACCATCACGAACCCCATCGCAGCCAGCACAGCGGCTGGTTGCGCGCGACGGTGCTGGGGGCCAATGACGGGCTGATTTCCACCAGCAGCCTGGTGCTGGGCATGGCCACCGCCCAGGCCCAGCCATCCACCATCCTGCTCACCGGCGTGGCCGGGCTGGCGGCGGGTGCGTTGTCGATGGCGGCCGGCGAATACGTCTCGGTCAGCTCGCAAGCCGATGCCGAGCACGCGGATATCCGCATCGAACGTGCGGCGCTGGATCTGCACCCGGAAGCGGAGTTGCACGAGCTCACCCAGATCTACATCCAGCGCGGGCTGGAGCCGGCGTTGGCGCGGCAGGTGGCCGAGCAGCTCACCGCGCACGACGACCTGGCCGCGCATCTGCGCGACGAAGTGGGCATCCACGACATGCAGCGCGCGCGCCCGGTGCAGGCGGCGCTGGCGTCGGCGGCCTCGTTCACCGTGGGCGCGCTGCCGCCGGTGCTGCTGGCCTGGCTGTGGCGCAGCGGCGGCCTGGCCATGGCGGTCGTGGCCAGCACCACGGTGCTGCTGGCGGTGCTGGGCTACGTGGCCGAACGCGTGGCGGGCGGCGGTGGCCTCAAGGGCGCATGGCGGGTGTTGCTGTGGGGCAGCCTGGCGCAGGCGGCCACCGCCGTGATCGGCTGGGCGTTCGGGGTGTCGGTCGGTTGAGGGGTCGCAGGTTTTGCGACGGTCGCTGGCTACACTAGGCGAATGACTATCGACACCCTGTTGTTGCTGCTGGTGCTGGTGGCCGTCATCGGCCTGCTGGTGCTGTTGCTGCTGCGCCGCCCGGAAGAGCGCATCGCCGCCTTGTTGCGTGAAGAACAGCGCAGCGGGCGCGACGAGTTGCGCGCGCAACTGGACAGCTTCGCCCTGCAGCAGGGCCAGCGCGTGGACGGCTTCGGCCAGCAGTTGCAGGCGGTGGCGGCACGCACCGACGCCCGCCTGGACGACCTCACCCAAAACACCGACAAGCGGCTGGACGAACTGCGCGCGGCGCTGACCGAGGATGCGCGCAAGGCCCGGCTGGACGCGGCCGCCAGCCAACAGCGTCATACCGAGTCGCAGGGCCAGCAGCTGCACGAGATGGGCGTGCGCAACGAGCTGCGGCTGGGCGAGCTGCGCGCCACCCTGGAGCAGCAACTGCAGGCACTGCAGGCCGACAACGCCGCCAAGCTCGAAGCGATGCGCGCCACCGTGGACGAAAAGCTGCACGCCACGCTGGAAACCCGGCTGACCGAGAGTTTCGCCAACGTGCAGGCCATGCTGGCGCAAGTGCACCAGGGCCTGGGCGACATGAGCAAGCTGGCCACCGACGTCGGCGGCCTGCAGCGCCTGCTCACCAACGTGAAGTCACGCGGCATCTTCGGCGAGGTGCAATTGGCCGGCCTGCTGGAGCAGGTGTTCGCGCCCGAGCAATACGCGGCCAACGTGGCCACCCAGCCGGGCAGCAGCGAACGGGTGGAATTCGCGGTGCGCTTTCCCGGCAGCAGCGGCGAGGGCGTGATCTGGCTGCCGATCGACGCCAAGTTCCCGCGCGAGGATTACGAGCGGCTATTGGATGCACAGGAGATCGGCGACGTGGACAGCGCCCGCGCGGCGGGGGATGCGCTGGAGCGTCGCCTGCGCGACGAGGCCAAGCGCATCCGCGGCAAATACGTGGCCCCCCCCCACACCACCGAGTTCGCGGTGCTGTTCCTGCCCACCGAAGGCCTGTACGCCGAAGCCCTGCGCCGGCCCGGCCTGTTCGAAGCACTGCAACGCGACCTGCGCATCACCCTGGCGGGCCCCACCACCTTGCTGGCCCTGCTGACCAGCCTGCAGATCGGGTTTCGCACCGTGGCCATCGAACGGCGCTCCGCCGAGGTCTGGCGCATCCTCGAAAAAGCCAAGAACGAATTCGGCAAGTTCGGCGACGTGCTGGACAAGGTCAAGGACAAGCTGGACCAGGCCAGCAAGCAGATCGAACAGACCGGCGTGCGCACCCGCGCGATCGAACGCAGCCTGCGCGAGGTGGAAACGTTGCCGGGCGAGGCTGCCGCCGCACTGGCGCCGCCGCAACCCCCGGCGGTTGAAGGGTAGTCGGAAACAGGAATCCGGGCCGGAACCGGCACCACGGCGCCGGCACGAACGCTACGGTTTCGGCGGTGCCGGCTTTGCTTCCGGAATGTCTTTCAGCAGATATGCCGGCAGCGATTCGTTGCCCTCGTCGCGGGCGCTGCGGTCGGCGTCCACCAGGTAGCGGCGGCGTGCCAACCAGGCGTCGCGGGTCAGCACGTATTCGTCGGGTGCGCTGGCACGCAGCGCATCCAGCGACAGCAGCTTGGAGCGCACATCCACCGTCCACAGAGCTTCCAGCGGCAGCCGGACGCGATCACGCTGGATATGGGTCATCGGCGACAGGCCGATGTCGCCGATCGCGCCCACGGCATCGCGGACGGTGCGCGGGCCGAGGAAGGGCAGTTCCAGATAGCGCGAGTTCTGCCAGCCCCAGCGTGCCAGCGTGCGACCGAAATCGGCGCCGTGGCGGTGCATCTTCAAGGCTTTGGTGGCGGGGTCGAAAATGCCGCCGATGCCGATGATGGAATTGACCACGAAACGCCCCAGCGTTTCCACCGCTTCAGCGGGCCGGCCCTGCAGCAGCAGATTGCCGAACGCCAGCGGCGCGGCAAGATTGTCGAACACGTTGCTGATGCCGGCGCGCAGCGGTGAAGGCAACACGTCCACGTAGGCCTGTGCCACCGGACGCATGAGGTGCTGGTCGATCACGCTGTTGAAGGCATGCACGCGGCGGTTCAACGGCTGCCACGGATCCAGTGCCGCTTCTTCGCTGTCACCTGGAGCCGCATTGCCGCCGTAGATGGCGTCGAAATCGTTGTCGACGACATCCTGCAGCGTCGTGCCGGTGGCCGGTGCGGCGCTCTCCACACCGGTGGCGGGTGGCGCGGATACTGGCGCCGGTGGCACCGCCGCCGCATCCGGCACCGCCACGTCGGCCATGGGCGGGGCGGTGTCCGGCACTGCCGCAATGGCGGCCGGCGTCACCACGGTGGTGGCGGGCGGCGTGCTGGGCGGTGCCGGTTGGCTGGCGCAACCGGCCAGCAGCAGCAACAGGCTGGCGGCAAGATGGGCAGGCAGGCGGTTCATGCGAATCCTTGCACTTTCAGGCAACGGGCGACGATCGGCAATCAGGCTCAGCGACTGACGCGATCGGCATTGGTTTTCAGGGCGCCGCTGCGCAGGTCGGCGGCCACCTGGGCAATGCTCTTCTGCTGCAACGGGCTGTCGAACTGGGTGCGGAAGGTTTGCACGTACGACACGCCTTCGATCATCACGTCGAAGATTTTCCAGCCGCCGTTGTTGCGCACCAGGTAGTCGATCGGAATCGGTGCGCCGTTGTCGCGCAGCAACTCGGTGGAAACCTTGACGCCGCGCCCGCCGGGCAGCGGCGATTCGGCTTTCAGGCGCAGCCGCGGTTTGCCGTCGAAATCCAGCAGGGCGGCGCCGTAACGCTGCATCAGGTTGTCCACCATGGCATCGGCGAACAATTTGATGTCGGCCTCACTGGCACCGCGGCCGTGCAGGCCCAGCACCATGCGCGCGGCGTACAGGCTGTCGAAATTGCCGCGCAGTTCGGCGTCGATGTAGTTGCGCAGGGCGTCCGGATTCTTGCGGAAGTCGGCACGCCGCTGCTGCAGGGTGGTCAGGATGCGGCTGCCGTTGGCCACCACCTGCTGGCCGGGCGTGGCGGTGGCCTGCTGGGCTTGTGCGGTGGCCGGCGTGGCCAGCAGCACCGGCACCGCGACGAGCAGGGAAAGCGAAAGCAACAGGGTTTTCATGGCGTGGATTCCGTGGGGGGGGCTTGCTTCGGGGCCGTGCTGCCGCTGCCGCCGAACATGTATTTGCCCGCCAGTTGCAGCAGGTCCACGGCGGGCTGGGTGTAGGCGATTTCCTCGCCGGGCTTGAGGGTGTCCGGGTCGCCGCCGGGTTGCAGGCCGACATAGCTTTCACCCAGCAGGCCGCTGGTGTAGATGCCGGCAGAGGTATCGGCGGGCAGCTTGTAGCGTGGGTCGATGGCCAGCGTCACGATGGCGTTGAAGCGCACCGGGTCGAGTTCGATCTTCGCCACCTTGCCCACCGCCACGCCACCGATCCGCACCGGTGCCTGCAGGCGCAACTGGCCCAGCGCGGTGAAGCGCGCCTTCAGCGGATAACTGTCGCTGCCGCCGAACTGACGGTTGGTGGAGGCAAATGCCAGCACCAGCAGCGAAGCCAGCGCCAGCAGCAAGAATGCACCGACCGCGAATTCCAGCCTGGGGCCACGGATAGCCATGAACGTCGTCCTTATCAGTTGAACAGCAGTGCCGACAACACGAAATTGAGCATCAGCACCAGCAGCGAGGCATTGACCACCGCGCGGGTGGTGGCCACCGAAGTACCCTCGATGGTGGGCTCGGCGTGGAAACCGGCGTGGCTGGCCACCAGCGCGGCGGTGCCGCCGAACACGGCCGATTTCAGCAGTGCCACCCCGAAGTCGTCGTAGACGTCCACGCTGTTCTGCAGCGCCGACCAGAACGTGCCGTTGTCGAGGCCGAGGATGCGCACCGCTTCGAACCAGCTGGCGGCGATCGCCAGCGAGCAGAAGAAGCCGGTCAGCAGCGGCAGCGACAGCACCGCCGCCCAGAAGCGCGGCGCCACCGCCTTCGCCACCGGGTCGATGGCCATCAGCTCCAGCGCCTTGATCTGGTCGGTGGCGCGCATCAGCCCCAGTTCGGCGGCGATCGAGCTGCCGGCGCGACCGATGAACAGCAGCGCGGTCAGCACCGGGCCGAGTTCGCGGTAGAGCGAAAGCCCCAGCAGGGTGGACAGCGCATCGGTGGCACCGAACGTGGCCAGCGAGCGATAGCCCTGCAAGGTCAGCACCAGCCCGACGAATGCGCCGCCGACCACGATGATCGGCAGCGAACGCGCGCCGACCTTGTAGATCTCGCGGACGAGCTCGGCGAAAAAATCGGCATTGGGAGTGGAGGCGCGCAGCACC
This sequence comes from Lysobacteraceae bacterium, assembly GCA_028868545.1. Classification (GTDB taxonomy): domain Bacteria; phylum Pseudomonadota; class Gammaproteobacteria; order Xanthomonadales; family Xanthomonadaceae; genus Thermomonas. Next base: position 29,713 of record JAGWUF010000023.1, read on the forward strand.
GACAGCGAGAACAAGCCGCCGCGGCCCAGTCCGCGCAAGGAGGCAACGAGTGACATCAGGCAGCATCCTTGCGCGGGGCGGCGTCGAACGCGATCGGGCCGTCGGGATCACCGTTCAGGAATTGCCGGAGCAGGGGGTCGGTGCTGGCTGAAAGCGCCGCCGGGCTGCCTTCGAACATGATCGTGCCGTTGGCAATGACCACCGCCTGGTCGCAGACCGGCAGGGTTTCGCGGACGTGGTGGCTGATCACGACGCAGGTCAGGCCCAGCGTCTGATTGAGCTGGCGCAGCAGCCGCATGATCACGCCGGAGGCAATCGGATCCAGCCCGGTCAGGGGTTCGTCGCACAGCAGCAGTGGCGGATCGAGGGCAATGGCGCGCGCGAGGGCGGCGCGCCGGGCCATGCCGCCGGAAAGCTCGCGCGGGTAAAGATCGGCGGCCGCACCCAGGCCCACGGCGTCGAGCTTGGCCTGCACCCGCTGCTGCAATTGGGCTTCGGGCAGCCTGGCATGCGCGCGCAACGGCAGCGCCACGTTTTCGGCCACGGTCAAATCGGTCAGCAGGCCATTGCCCTGCAACAGCACGCCCAGCGTCTTGCGCATCGCCAGCAACCCGCGCGCGCTGCGCGGCACGACCGTGCCAAACACCTCCACCTGCCCGGCCACCGGTGCCAGTTCGCCGGTGATGGCCGCAAGCAACGTGGATTTGCCGCTGCCGGAGGGGCCCAGCACTGCGGTCATGCTGCCCTGCGGGATCAGCAAATCCAGATCGTGCAGGATGACCCGCCCGCCCCGTACGAGACGGACGGACGACAAACGCACGGCAGGAACGGAGGGCTGGGACATGCAGGGGGACGCGTGGGGGATGGATGACGCCGGTACAAGCGTTCGCCGGGGCAGCATGAGCGAGTGCGACTGAACGAATGTTCAGTTCTGAACCGTACGGTGCAGTAATTATCCCGCAATTTGAAACACTTGTGCGCAGGAACTTCCGCAGTGGGCAGGATGCTGTGTCGCAGCGGCTGCGGCGGGACTCCGGCATCATGCCCACATACGCATACGCATACGCATATGTAGCCGCGCACTGCTCTGCACCGGCCTGATCCACGCGCGCACCGCGTTGCATGTTGCAGGGAGCGCAACCCTTTTCGGTCGCGGGCAAGCCCGCGGCCTACCAGACCAGATCGTCCGGCACCTGGAACTGCGCGTAGTAGGCATCGTCCTCCGAGCTGGCGGCGGTCGGTTCGGCGTCGGCGGACAGGCCGTGGTCCAGCACGATCATGCCGGCGTCGCGTTCGCGCACCTTGTCGGCGGCGGCGCGCGGCAGCAGGGCGAAGCCTTCGCCCACGCGGCCGATCACCAGCGCGCCGGCGGCCAGTTTCCTGCGCTGCTCGTCGTTGACCAGGATGGTGCGGATGGCGGCGTCAACGGTGAAGCGGTACTCGATCTCGCCGGCCGCGGCCAGCTTGCGGTCGTGGATGATCTGCCGTGCCTGCGCACGCAGCTCGGCGATCTGTGTCTGCGCCTTGCGTTCGCGCTCCAGCGCGCGGTCGTGCTCGGCCTTCTCGGCGCGCGCGCGCTCGGCGTCCAGCGCGGCCTCGCTGGGTGCGGCCTGCGCCTTGGCATGCTTGGCCACGTGCTGCTCGCGCGCCACCGCGGCCACCTTGGATTTCTTCACCAGCCCTGCCTTGAGCAGCTGTTCCTGCAGGGGATTTGCCTTGGCCATCGCGCGGAGTCTTGTGTGGGTGGATGCGCGGCCATGATACGGGCGGAGCCACGGTCTTGATGCGCTTTGCGCGGCAAACGCAACATCCGACGGGTATCGTGGCCGCCGCGACAACGCCGTCGCGCCAGCCGCGCCCCGATGCCCGCTTCCCGGCCGCCAACCCATCTGCATCCGCCCGGCACTGCGGCCGAGGTGTTCGTCGCCTTCCTGCGGCTGGGACTGACCGCGTTCGGCGGGCCCATTGCCCACATCGGCTACTTGCGCGAGACGTTCGTGCGCCGCCGCGGCTGGCTGGACGATGCCCACTTCGCCCAGCTGCTGGCGGTCTGCCAGTTCCTGCCCGGGCCGGCCAGCAGCCAGATGGGGTTCGGCATCGGCCTGGCGCGCGCCGGCTGGCGCGGGGCGCTGGCGGCGTTCGCGGGATTCACCCTGCCGTCGGCGCTGCTGATGTTCGGCTTCGCCGCGCTGGCGCCGCGGCTGGGCGCTGGCGCGGGCGCGGCGGCACTGCACGGGTTGAAGCTGGTGGCGGTGGCGGTGGTGGCGCACGGGCTGCAGGGAATGGCGCGGCAGCTGGCACCGGATCTGCCGCGGCGGCTGGTCGCGGTCGGCGCGGCCGCGCTGGTGCTGGCCACCGGCAACGCGTGGCTGCAGCTGGCGGCGATCGCGCTGGGCGCAGTATTGGGGACGTGGTGGTGCCGGCAGGCGGCGGCGCCGACGACGGCGCTGTTTCCGTTCGGTGGCGGTCGGCGGGTCGCCGCCGTCTGCCTGACGCTGTTCCTGCTCGGGCTGCTGGCCGCGCTGCTGCTGCCGGCCAGCGCCACGCCCACGCTGGCCGGGGTGGCGGCGGCGTTCTATCGCGCCGGCGCGCTGGTGTTCGGCGGCGGCCACGTGGTGCTGCCGCTGCTGCAGCAGGCGCTGGTGGCGCCGGGCTGGGTGACGCCCGATGCCTTCCTCGCCGGCTACGGTGCGGCGCAGGCGGTGCCGGGGCCGATGTTCTCGCTGGCGGCGTTCCTCGGCGCGAACATCCCGCTGGGCCTGCCGCCGGCGCTGGGCGCAACGGTGGCGCTGCTGGCGATGTTCCTGCCCGGCTTCCTGCTGCTGGCCGGGATGCTGCCGCTGTGGGCCGGGCTGGTGCGGCACCGCCGCGCAGCCAGCGCGATGGCCGGCATCAACGCCGCCGTGGTCGGCCTGCTGGCGGCGGCCTTCATCGACCCGGTCTGCAGCGGCGGCGTGCGCACGCCGGTGGATGCGGCGATTGCCGCGGTCGGCTTCGCGCTGCTGGCCGGGCTGCGCTGGCCGGCGTGGACCGCGGTGCTGTGGTGCGTGGGCGCGGCGGTGGGGATCGATGCCCTGACTTGAGCGCAGAATGGGCCGACCCGGCAGGAGCACGACGATGACGCACGCAACCAACGCAACCGACGTCCTCAACCAGCCGCCCGCGCCCGGGCCGTTCGACCTGTGGGGCGACGATCCCGGCCTGCGCGAAGCGGTGCTGCGCGAGGGCGGCGCGACATTCACGACCCGCATCGCCGACTACGGCGCGCTGGCCGGCGACGCGCTGCTGCGGCTGGCCGATGACGCCCACCGCGACCGTCCGCGCCTGCAGACCTTTGACGCCTACGGCCGCCGCGTCGACCGCGTCGCCTTCAACGCCGCTTGGCACGAGGTGATGGGCACGGCGATCGCGCACGGCGTGGCCGGGCTGTCGTGGGCGCAGCCGCAGCCGGGCGCGCACGTCGCGCGCGCGGCGCTGAGCTACCTGCATTACCAGGCCGAGCCGGGCAGCAGCTGCCCGCTGACCATGACCCACGCCGCGGTGCCGGTGGTGCGGCAGGCGCCGGCGCTGCGCGAGTGGGCGGACAAGGCCTGTGTGTTCGACTACGACGGCCGCGACCTGCCGATGGCGCACAAGCGCGGCGTCACCCTCGGCATGGGCATGACCGAAAAGCAGGGCGGCAGCGACGTGCGCGCCAACACCACCCGCGCGATGCCGCTGGGTGCGGACGGTGAATACGCGCTGACCGGGCACAAATGGTTTTTCTCGGCGCCGATGTCGGACGCCTCCCTGGTGCTGGCGCAGGCGCCCGGCGGGCTGAGCTGCTTCCTGCTGCCGCGCTGGCGTCCGGACGGGACGAAGAACGCGCTGCGCTTGATGCGACTGAAGGACAAGCTGGGCGACTGGTCGAACGCGTCCAGCGAAGTGGAGTTCGACGACGCCTGGGCGTTCCGCATCGGCGACGAAGGCCGCGGCGTCGCCACCATCCTCGAAATGGTGATGCTGACCCGGCTCGACTGCATGCTGGGCTCGGCCGGGCTGATGCGGATGGCGCTGCGGCAGGCGCTGCACCACGTGCGCCATCGCCGCGCGTTCGGCAAGCGCCTGCTCGACCAGCCGCTGATGCGCAACGTGCTGGCCGACCTGGTGCTGGAATCGGAAGCCGCCACCGCGCTGGCGCTGCGCGTGGCCGGTGCGGTCGACCGCGCGCCGCAGGACGCGCAGGAAGCGGCGCTGGCGCGGATTGCGACGGCCATCGGCAAATACTGGATCTGCAAGCGCGCGCCGGTGCTGGCCAGTGAGGCGCAGGAATGCCTGGGCGGGCTCGGCTACATCGAGGAGACGCTGCTGCCGCGGCTGGTCCGGCAGGCGCCGCTGAATTCGATCTGGGAGGGCTGCGGCAACATCCAGTGCCTGGACGTGCTGCGCGCGCTGGCGCGCGAACCGGAGACCGGCATGGCGCTGCGCGCGGAGCTGCAGGCGGCGGCCGGCCTCGACGCACACTTCGATGCGGCACTGCAGGCCGGCATCGCGATGCTCGACGCCGGCAGTGACGAGGCCGGCGCGCGCGCCTTCGTCGAACGGCTGGCGCTGCTGCTGCAGGGCACCACCCTGCTGCGCGCCGGCCATCCGCTGGCGCAGGCGTGGTGCGCCAGCCGGCTGGGCGCACCGCACGCGGCCAGCTTCGGCACGCTGGCGGACACGGCGCAGATCGACGTCGCGCTGGCCCGCGGGGAAAAGGGGACGGAGGGAATTAAGCCAACTTAATTCCCTCCGTCCCCTTTTCCTCCCTTTTCCTGCATCGTGCCGGTGTCCAGCCAGCGCTGGTGCCAGGACAGCGCTTCCGGCAGCAGGTGCGGGGTGTGCTTGCCGTAGCTGTCGCGGCAGGCGCGGTCGAAATAATCCTGCAGCGCGTCGCGGTAGTCCGGGTGCGCGCAACGGGCGATCACTTCGCGCGCGCGCTGCTTGGGCGACAGCCCGCGCAGGTCGGCCAGGCCCTGTTCGGTGACCACCACCGCCACGTCGTGCTCGGTGTGGTCGACGTGGCTGACCATCGGCACGATCGAGGAGATCGTGCCCTTCTTCGCGGTGGAAGCGCTGAGGAAGATCGACAGGAAACCGTTGCGGGCGAAATCGCCGGAGCCGCCGATCCCGTTCATGATCGAGCTGCCCATGACGTGGGTGGAATTGATGTTGCCGTAGAGGTCGGCTTCGATCATCCCGTTCATGCCGATGCAGCCCAGCCGTCGCACCATCTCCGGGTGGTTGGAGATTTCCTGCGTGCGCAGCACGATGCGGCTGCGGTAGAAGTCGAGGTTGCGGCGGAACTCCTCGTTCGCCTCCGGGCTCAGCGCGAAACCGGTGCACGAGGCATAGCGCAGCACGCCGGATTTCAGCAGGTCCAGCATGCCGTCCTGGATCACCTCAGTGTAGGCCTCCAGATCGCGCAGGCCGCTTTCGCCAAGTCCTGCCAGCACCGCGTTGGGGATGTTGCCCACGCCCGACTGCAGCGGCAGCAGGTTGGTCGGCAGCCGGCCGCGCGCCACCTCGTGTTTGAGGAACTCGATCAGGTGGCCGGCGATGCGCTGGCTGTCGGCGTCGGGCGGATTGAACGGGCTGTTGCGGTCGGGCGCGTCGGTCAGCACCACCGCGGCGATCTTGTCCGGGTCGCAGCGCAGCGTGGTCTGGCCGATGCGCTGGTCGCCGCGGGTCATCGGGATCGGCTGGCGGTGCGGCGGCAGCGCGGTGCCGTAGTAGATGTCGTGCATGCCCAGCATCTCGGGCGACTGCCACGCGTTCACTTCGATGATGACTTTCTTGGCGAGGTCGAGCCAGGTCTTGTTGTTGCCCACCGAGGTGGTGGGCACCAGCGAACCGTCTTCGAGGATCGCCGCCACTTCCACCACCGCGGTGTCGATCTGGTTGTAGAAGCCGAACCAGACGTGCTGGGCCACGTGCGAAAGGTGGATGTCCAGGTAGTCCAGCGCGCCGGCATTGATCTGCTTGCGCGCGCTGGGGTCGCTCTGGAACGGCATCCGCATCGCCAGTCCGTCCACCCGCGCCAGCGCGCCGTCCAGTTCGGGCGCGGTGGACGCGCCGGTGAGCAGGCTGATCCGGAACGCCTCGCCGCGCGCATGCGCCGCCTCGATGTGCGCGGCCAGCGCCTGCGGCACCGCCTTCGGGTAGCCGGAGCCGGTGAAGCCGCTCATCGCCACGGTTTCGCCGGGGCGGATCAAGGCTGCGGCGCTGGCGGCATCGGTCACGCGTTCGCGCAGGCCGGGGTTCTGGATGCGGGGGAAAGTCATGGCAAGTGATGCGACGTCGGAACCGCGATTATCCCGCGCGGGCGGTCGCGGCAGTGTGCGCGTTTGCCGCGCTACCATAGCCGCCCCGTTTCCACCGACGCCGCCATGTCCGACGACATCCGCAACCAGATCACCCGCGCGCAGGCCGAAGCCGCCGTGCGCACGCTGTTGCAGTGGGCCGGTGACGACCCCACGCGCGAAGGCCTGCTGGATACGCCCAAGCGGGTGGCCAAGGCGTTCGAGGAATGGTTCGGCGGCTACGCGCTGGACCCGGACGCCTACATGGCGCGCACCTTCGAGGAAGTGGGCGGCTACGACGAAATGGTGGTGCTGCGCGACATCGACTACGAAAGCCACTGCGAGCACCACATGGCCCCGATCATCGGCAAGGTGCACGTGGGCTACCTGCCGGCCGGCAAGGTGGTGGGCATCAGCAAGCTGGCGCGGGTGGTGGAAGCGTATGCCAAGCGCTTCCAGGTGCAAGAGAAAATGACCGCGCAGATCGCCGACTGCATCCAGCGCGCGTTGCAGCCGCGCGGCGTGGGCGTGGTGGTGGTGGGCGCGCACGAATGCATGACCACCCGCGGCGTGCACAAGCGCGGGGTGAGCATGGTGACCAGCAAGATGCTGGGCAGCTTCCGCGAGGATGCCCGCACCCGTGCCGAGTTCCTGCGCCTGATCGAAGTGGGTGGCAAGCGCTGAGAGTCTGCGATTCAGACTTGCATTTCTGATTTACCCGGGTAATATGGTGCTCGTTTCCACTGACGTCATTGCCGG
>JAGWUF010000078.1 GCA_028868545.1 Lysobacteraceae bacterium
GCGAAACTGGCGAACTTGTGGCCGCTTGCAACGTCCAAGCGGCACCGCCCTGGATGGAGTTCCGATGAAGCGCTTGTTGTTCGCCAGCCTGCTGTCCTTCAGTTTGTCCGCCTGCGCCCAGCCGGCCCCGCCGCAGAATGTCTCAGCGTCTGCCGAAACCGCGACCGCCAAGGAACCTAGCTTTACCGCCGGCACGCCGGAAGCCCGGGTGCGCGAAGCGCTGACCAGGATCAATCCCAAGATCAAGGTCGAATCGATTAGTCCGGCACCGGTTCCGGGGTTCTTCGAAGTGGTGGCCACCGGCCAGGTGGTGTATGTGAGCAGCGACGGCAAATACCTGTTCCAGGGCGGCCTGCTGGATATCGCCAACCGCAAGGATCTGGGTGAAGTGGCGATGGCCAAGGTGCGCAAGCAGGTGCTGGCGACCCTGCCCGAATCCGACCGCATCGTGTTTGCCCCGGCCGGCAAGCCCAAGCACACCGTGGTGGTGTTGACCGACGTCGAATGCGGTTATTGCCGCAAGTTCCATTCCGACATTGCCCGATACAACAAGCTGGGTATCCGGGTCGAATATCTGGCCTTCCCGCGCGCCGGTCTGGGCAGCCCCGACTACCAGAAGATGGTGGCGGTCTGGTGCGCGGCGGATCGCAAGAAAGCCTTGACCGATGCCAAGAACGACCGCCCGGTGGCGCAGGGCCCGTGTGCCAGCACTCCCGTCGATCGCGAGTATCGCGCCGGGCTGCGGATGGGGCTGGAGGGCACGCCGATGATCCTGAACGAGGACGGCAAGCAACTGGGCGGCTATCTGCCGCCGGAAGCCCTGCTGGAGCGGCTGGACATGCTGGCGCAGGACAAGCAGGCCGGTTGAGCAGGCCGCTGTCGAAGAACGGGGGCCGGCTTGAAGCCACGGGCTCGGCTACAATGGCCGGCCCGTTCCCACGGTTGTTCCGGACATGATCGTCCTCGAGGGCAGTTCTGCCCTGTCGCCGTTTCGCCGCGACCGCTTGCAAGCCCGCCTCCAAGCCGTTGCCCCCGGCGTGCAGATCGCCGCGACGTGGCAGGGTTACTGGGTGGATCCCGAACCCGGCAGCAGCCCCGACATCGCCGCGCTGTGCCGCATCTTGCAGGCCAGCGAGGCCATTGCCGAGGCGGCCCCCGGCAGCCTGGCCCGTTTCGTGGTGCCGCGGCTGGGCACGCTGTCGCCGTGGGCCAGCAAGGCCACCGAACTGCTGCGCGGTGCCGGCCTGCCGGTCAGGCGCGTCGAGCGCGGCCTGCGACTGGATCTCGCCGGCTGGCCGCAGGACGCTGCCACCCGGACGGCACTGACGAAGCTGCTGTGCGACCCGATGACGCAGTCGCTGCTGGAGACCCGCGCGGCCGGTGTCGGGCTGTTCTCCGCGCAGCCGGCGGGCGATGTGGAAGTGATCCCGCTGGCGCAGCTGGAAGCGGCCAATGCGCGGCTTGGGCTGGCGCTGGCCGAGGATGAAATCGAGTATCTGCGCACCCGTTATGGCGAACTGGGCCGCGACCCCCACGACGTCGAACTGATGATGTTCGCGCAGGCCAATTCCGAGCACTGCCGGCACAAGATTTTCAACGCCAGCTGGACCATCGACGGCCAGCCGCAGCCGCTGTCGCTGTTCAAGATGATCAAGCACACCCACGCCACCACCCCGGCGCACACGTTGTCTGCTTACAGTGACAACGCGGCGGTGGTGGCAGGCTTTGCCGCCGCGCGCTGGCGGCCGGATCCGGTCACGCAGCAGTACCGCAGCGAGCCGGCCACCGACTCGGCGTTCTGCATCAAGGTGGAAACCCACAACCACCCGACCGCGATCGCGCCGTTCCCCGGCGCGTCCACCGGTGCCGGCGGCGAAATCCGCGACGAAGGCGCCACCGGCCGCGGTGGTCGCCCGAAAGCCGGCCTGTGCGGGTTCTCGGTCTCGCACCTGCGCATTCCCGGGCTGCCGCAGCCATGGGAAGGCGTGCGCAGCCTCAATCCACGGATGGCGTCGGCGTTCGAAATCATGCGCGACGGCCCGCTGGGCGCGGCCGCGTTCAACAACGAATTCGGCCGGCCCAACCTCACCGGCTATTTCCGCAGCTTCGAATTGCCCGAAGGCGACAGGCTGACCCGCGCCTACGACAAGCCCATCATGCTGGCCGGCGGCCTGGGTGCGATGGATCGCAACCAGGTGGAAAAACTGCGGCTCTCGCCCGGCGACGCCGTCATCGTGCTGGGTGGCCCGGCAATGCTGATCGGCCTCGGTGGCGGTGCCGCCAGTTCGGTGGCCTCCGGAGATACCAGCGAAGACCTCGACTTCGCCTCGGTGCAACGCGACAACCCGGAAATGGAACGGCGCGCGCAGGAAGTCATCGACCGCTGCGTGGCGCTGGGCAGCGACAATCCGATCCTGTGCATCCACGACGTCGGTGCCGGCGGCTTGTCGAACGCCATTCCCGAGCTACTGCACGACTCCGGCGTGGGCGGCGAGATCGACCTCGGCCAGGTGCCGAAGGACGACCCGTCGCTGTCGCCGATGCAGCTGTGGTGCAATGAATCGCAGGAACGCTACGTGCTGGGCGTGGCGCAGGCGCGGTTGGCCGAATTCGCCGCGTTGTGCGTGCGCGAGCGTTGTCCGTTCGCGGCGGTGGGCGTGGTCACGGCGGCGGAACATCTGCGTGTCGGTTATGCCGGCCAGCCGCCGGCGATTGATCTGCCGATGGATGTGCTGTTCGGCAAGGCCCCCAAGATGCACCGTGACACCGCGCACCCGGCGCCGCCGCGCTGGCCGCAAGCGATGACCGACACCTTGAACCTGCGCGAAGCCGGCCTGCGCGTGCTGGCGCATCCGTCGGTGGCCGCCAAGTCTTTCCTCATCACCATCGGCGACCGCAGCGTCGGCGGCCTCACCGCGCGCGACCAGATGGTCGGCCCGTGGCAGATGCCGGTGGCCGACTGTGCGATCACCCTGTCGGGTTTCGAGGGCTGCACCGGCGAGGCGATGAGTCTTGGCGAACGCACCCCGCTGGCACTGCTGGACGCCGCCGCATCCGCGCGAATGGCGGTGGGCGAGGCCATCACCAATCTGATCGCCGCACCGGTGGATGCGCTGGATCGCATCAAGCTGTCCGCCAACTGGATGGCCGCCGCCGGCCATGCCGGCGAAGACGCGCGGCTGTTCGACGCGGTGAAGGCGGTGGGCATGGAACTGTGCCCGGCGCTGGAATTGAGCATCCCGGTGGGCAAGGACTCGCTGTCGATGCAGGCGCAGTACCAGGCCGATGGGCGGATGCACAAATCCGTTTCCCCGGTCTCGCTGATCGTCTCCGCCTTCGCCCCGGTGGCGGATGTGCGCGGCCAGCTCACCCCGCTGCTGCGCCGCGACGTGGAGTCCGAATTGTGGTTGATTGGCCTCGGCGGCGGGCGGCAGCGGATGGGCGGCTCGATCCTGGCGCAGTGCTACCCCGATGCCAACGAAGGGGCCGCGCTGCCGGCCTTCGGCGGCGATGCGCCGGATCTTGATGACCCGCAGCGGCTGCGTGCGCTGTTCGAACTGGTGCGCGACGCGCGTGCCGACGGCCTGCTGCTGGCCTACCACGACCGCTCCGACGGTGGCGTGTTCGCGGCGCTGTGCGAAATGGCGTTCGCGTCGCACCAGGGCCTGGACATTCGCCTCGACGGCTGGGGCGACAGCCGCACCGACGACCCGTTGCGGGTGTTGTTCAACGAGGAACTGGGTGCGGTGGTGCAGGTGCCGGTGGCCGAGCGTGCCGCGTTCGCCGACCTGGTGTCGCAACATGGCCTGATCGAATGCGCGCAGCGCATCGCGGTGCCCACCACCGCGTCGATGCTGCGGATCAGCGACGGCGATGACGTGCTGGCGCAATGGCGCTGGGACGAGCTGTTCGATGCCTGGTGGTCGGTGACCCACGCCATGCAGAAGCTGCGCGACAACCCCGATTGCGCCGACAGCGAACGCGACAGCGTGCGCCGTTTCGACGCCCCGGGCCTGCAGCCGAAATTGACCTTCGATGCGGCCGAGGACATCGCCGCGCCGTTCATCGCCACCGGCGTGCGGCCGAAGGTGGCGATCCTGCGCGAGCAGGGCGTCAACAGCCAGCTCGAAACCGCCTACGCCTTCGATCGCGCCGGTTTCGATGCGTTCGACGTGCACATGAGCGACCTGATCGCCGGCCGCTTCGACCTGGCCGATTTCCACGGCTTCGTCGCCTGCGGCGGCTTCAGCTACGGCGACGTGCTGGGCGCGGGCCGTGGCTGGGCGACCTCGGTGCTGGAACGGCCGGCATTGCGCGCGATGTTCGAAACCTTCTTCGCCCGCGAAAACAGCTTCTCGCTGGGCATCTGCAACGGCTGCCAGATGCTGGCGCAACTGCGCGACATTATCCCCGGTGCACAGCACTTGCCGACCTTCCAGCGCAATACCAGCGAGCAGTACGAAGCGCGGCTGGCGCTGCTGGAAATCGACGAGTCGCCGTCGCTGTTCCTGCGCGGCATGGCCGGCGCGCGGATCCCGGTGGCGGTGGCGCACGGCGAAGGCCGTGCGGTGTTTGCCGCTGCCGCCGATCAGTCACGGGTGGATGTGGTTGCGCGCTTTGTCGAGGGTGGCAAGACCGCACTGCAGTACCCGGCCAACCCGAACGGCTCACCCGACGGCATCGCCGGCGTCACCAGCCGCGACGGCCGCGCCACCTTGCTGATGCCACACCCGGAGCGCACCTTGCGCACCACCAATTTCAGCTGGGCCCCGGCCGACTGGCCGGAGGATTCCCCGTGGCAGCGCATGTTCCGCAACGCGCGGGCGTGGTTGCGGTAAACCGCAAGGCGGCCTGCCCCGTCATCCCACACGACAACGCCGGCGAATGCCGGCGTTGTCGAAGCTGCATGCATGCCGTCAATCCCGCGGTGCACCGCCACCCGGCAGAGCGCAATACGGCAGCTGCCGGAACTGGCGAATCCAGCGCTGCAGCCACACATCCAGATCCCGTCCGGTCAGCCCGCTTTCGCAGATCTTCTGGCACCACAGCAGCTGGGTGCCGGTATAGCCGGAGCTGGCGCAGGTGGGGCCGCTGCTGATGCCGAGATTGCCGATCGCAAAGCCGGAGGTGTTGTTGGTTTCGACCTTGATGTTGGTGATGGTCTCGCCAGCGGTGCTGTACACAGCGAAACCATTTGCGCCCACGTTGGGTTCCCAGAACCCCGTGTTTACCAGCACAGGGCCAGACGTTGCACCGGAGTCCGAGGTGACGACGATGGTATCCATCGGATTCTCATCCCAATTGTTCTGCACGTAAAAATAAAACGCCGTGGTACCGGGGGGCAGGGTCAAGGTGTTCGAACTGGTTGCATCGCCGGAGAAGTAGATGGGGCCGGAATAGGCGCCGGGCCATGGATCGGTGCCCCATGTCCACACTGCGGTGTATTTGATCGCACTTGGCGCAATGCTCAACGAGCCAATGCCCGGGTTGCCGGGGATGATGGAGACGGATGCGTAATCGGAAATGGCGGTTTGCGGAGCAAGAGCGAACGGGGTAACCGTGTGCCCCCCGACAGTGACGGGAGGTGCACCCGCTCCCAGATTGGTGACGACAATGCCTGCCTGGCTGCTGCCGGGTATTCCCATCGCCCCCAGCCCGCCCAGCACCGCCAACGTCAATGTTGCCAATTGCGTTTTCATGAAACCCCCTGTGCTCTCGCGCCCCCGATGGGCGCGCTTGCAACAGGATAACGCCTATTCAGTTGCCGGAGAGTGTCATTTCCCGGCTGCCACACACGACAACGCCGGCGTATGCCGGCGTTGTCGGAGAGGCGGGCGACGTGCTGTCAGACCGGCGGCGGGTTGCCGCCGCCGACCGCGCAATACGGCAGTTGCCGGAACTGGCGAATCCAGCGTTGCAGCCACACATCCAGATCCCGTCCGGTCAGCCCGCTTTCGCAGATCTTCTGGCACCACAGCAGCTGGGTGCCGGTGTAGCCGGAGCTGGCGCAGGTGGTGGACGAGCCGCTGGCCCAAGCGAGGAGGTTGGTGAAATACGTGATCATGCCCGCATGAAAAGACGATGTATCCGAGGCATAGCCCGAACCCGGCAAGTGGATTGAACTTTGCGTTTCGGTATGAATCACCCTGCCGGAGCCGTATGACCATGCAAACGCGCCCACGTGGTCATTGTTGCCGGTGGTCAGCAATGCAGTCGCGCCCGCAGGCAGGGCACTGCGAGGATAGTAGTGCGTCATCGAATACAGGTCGCAGGAGTTGGCCGGAATGCAGTCCAGGCTGGTTGCGGTCAGCGTTCCGCCGGGGCCGGTTTGAATAGGTGAACCAGCAGGGATCTCGATGTTGTCGGCTTCCGGATAGGCTGCGGCGGAGTAGGCCGAATAGCTGGGCGCACCCGGAAGGTTCGCGCTGATGATGTACGAAGGAGCGCTCGATCCATTGCACATGGACTCCACAACTAGCGTCATGCCATTTTGGACAGCCGTGTCGAGTGCGGCATTGGGTGCGCCCAGGAGCGGCTGGGGGCCACAGGAGGTGAGAACCAGTGCCTGCAAGCCCGTGAGTGAGGAGGTATCCAGTACCGAGACGGGGACGGGGGTATGCCCGAGAGAGGTGATGACGGCAGGAATGCCACCAGCGAAACCCGAGCCATCGTAGTAGCCGATTTTGCCGGCGATGGCATCAGCGGATGCCACCATCCCTCCCAGCCCAGCCAGCACCGCCAACGTCAATGTTGCCAATTGCGTTTTCATGAGACCCCCTGTGCTCTCGCGCCCCCCGATGGGCGCGCTCGCAACAGGATAACGCCTATTCAGTTGCCGGAGAGTGTCATTTCCCGGCTGCCACACACGACAACGCCGGCGAATGCGGGCGTTGTCGTGGATTGGCGGGTGCCGCGCTCAGGTCGGCAACGCGCAATACGGCAACTTCCGGAACTGGCGGATCCAGCGCTGCAGCCAGACATCCAGCTCCTTGCCGGTCAGCCCGCTTTCGCAGATCTTCTGGCACCACAGCAGCTGGGTGCCGGTGTAGCCCTCGCTGGCGCAGGTGATGCTGCTGCTGCCACTCAAGGCCCAGTTCAAGGCGTTGATGAAGTACGTCTTGATGCCAGCATAGTTGGATTGGCTGGGCGTATAGACGTCGGAATGCGAAAACTGGGTGATGGACACGGCAACCCGGCCGGCCCCGGTTTTGTAGCCGAAGGCAACGGCATCGTTGCCGTTGGTGGTGGTGTAGAACGGCACCACGCCGGTGGGCAGCGTGGCGACGGGGGTGCTGCCCATGAAAGTGCAATAGCTGGTTGGGCTGCCAACATCCAAGCTACTGTCCGTCAGGATGCCGCCGGGGCCGGTGGCAATCGGCGAAGCGATGGCGAGTTTGTAGTTGGAGTTGCAGAAGCCATTACCTGTGATCGCCAGGGCAGGGGGGCCGGGAAGATCGGTCGCGGACACCGATGTCGTATCCAGAACCAGTGCCATGCCTGCGTTCACCGCGGCATTCACGTCGGGGGTGTTGGCATAGCCACCGCAACTGCGCAGCACCAAGGCATTCAATCCCTGCAGGGAGGCGGTATTGAGTGCGCCCACCGCCACCCAGGTATGGCCGGTCGCGGTCACCGGCACGCTGAGGTTTTCGGTGCCACCACAGCTGGGGTTGATGTATTCACCGACCACGCCGGCCTGACTGGTCGCCGGCATCGCCATCGCGCTCAGCCCGCCCAGTACCGCCAATGTCAATGTTGCGAATTGCGTTTTCATGAGACCCCCTTGTTGTTCTCGCGTCCCCGATGGGCGCGACTTGCGGATGGTAACGCCAAACCTTTCCTGGCATGGCGCTGCACGACGCCAGATACCACAACGCCGGCGGGTGCCGGCGTTGTTGGAGAGGCGGGCGACGTGCTGTCAGACCGGCGGCGGGTTGCCACCCGGCAACGCGCAATACGGCAACTTCCGGAACTGGCGGATCCAGCGTTGCAGCCACACATCCAGATCCTTGCCGGTCAGCCCGCTTTCGCAGATCTTCTGGCACCACAGCAGCTGGGTGCCGGTGTAGCCGGAGCTGGCGCAGGTGGTAGCAGGGCCGCTGGCCCATGAAAGCAGGTTCATGAAGTAGGTGACCATTCCTGGTTTGAATGAATCCGTCGCGT